>NZ_JSWH01000120.1:0-813 GCF_000803325.1 Chrysanthemum yellows phytoplasma | reverse complement strand
ATGTTTAATATTAAAAAAATCATTAAATGGTTTTTTATTATTTTAGGGGTATTTCTTTTTTTAATTATCGGTTTTATTGGTTTTATGGTTTTAACCGAAAAAAAAATCAATAAATTACCGAAAGAACAAATCCCTATTTTAAAAGAAACCGCATTCGAAAATATCGAAGAATGGTATGACAATAATAACAAATGTACAATGATTAAAGCCAAATACACCTTTGATGGCCTTAATGGAGTCGGTTATTATCAAGAACAACTTCAAGAAAAAAAAGGTAGTCATAACAATATTTCGATCGCTCAAGAACGCCTCGAAACCCAAAAAGAACCCTCTAACTTAGCTTATTACATCGAAGACCGTTACCCCTTCGACCTTTGGAAGGAAAACTCAGCGAACGGATTTAAATTTTCTCGTTTCGATATCGGATTTGATAGTTATTTAGAAAACTATGTAAAATTAGAAAAACAAATCAACGAAGGCTCAGGTGGTAATTACTTAATCCTTAAATACAAAGGCCCAAAAGACTTGATAGAAAAAGACAAAGACTATTACCTTGGTCGCGAAATTTTTCCGACTCTAACTTTGAATTAACTAATTTTCACCTCCACTTCAACCCTGTCCGTAAAACTTTATCCCTTTACCAAGATAAACAGAATAATGATAAAGTCAAGGAAGCCGAATATAATAAAAGAACCAGCGATGACTGGTGATAAAAATTTTAACAACTTCCAATATGTTAAAATATAAAGGAATAAAAATTAAAGGAGATTTCATATGATATTTAAATCACAAAAATATTTACTAATATTTAAT
>NZ_JSWH01000119.1:0-1677 GCF_000803325.1 Chrysanthemum yellows phytoplasma | reverse complement strand
TGATCTAGTAAATGGTGATAATGATTCATATATTCATGAAAATTAAGTAAAAAAGATGATTTATGAAAAAGTTTTTTTAAAATATTAACACATTGAATGTTAGTGTTAAGTTGTTTAATGTGGTAAAAATCTTCGTTAGTTAACATCTTATTTCCTTTCTCCAGAAAAAAAAGACCTTATTTTAAGGTCTTTTCTTCTTAATTTTTTTTGTTTTCCAAGTAATGGTCCCATCAGGTTTGATGGTTTTAATTTTCCCATTATGGTAATAAAAATAGAGATTACCGTTTTGACATTTTTTCTTAATAACAATAGCCATTATCTTTCTCCTAGATATTTCATAATTTTTTGGATATTGGATGGAATGGGATCACTTCCGTTTAAGATTAATTTCTTAATGTCGCTAGTATAATGAGTGAGGTAATGATTGTATCCTTGGCGAACAGTTTGAAAATAAGTTAATGATTGTCTTTCAATCAAATCTCTTTGATGGTTTTTTTGTTTATTCTTTCTGGTTTTTCCGATAAGAGGATCAATATCTAAATAAATCAATAAATCGGGTTTTTTTAAGATAATTTCATGATTCAGCTTAAAGATCTTTTTTAAAGGTAAAAGTTGTTGTTTTTCCTTGAAAAAAGGAAATAATTGGTAAGCATAAGTAGATGGCAACCAACGGTCTAAGATAATTAATTGGTTTTTTTTAAATAATTCCGCTTGGATTTGGGCCATATTGGTGAGACTTAAATAAAAACGTGTGAGGTAATCTACTTGTTGAAAATTTAAAAATAAATCTCTAATTTCCTTCCCAATAGAGCTACTCCCTAATCCTTGATACAGTTGATGAGGGATTTTTAATTGGGATTTAAGGGAATTGATAAGAGAAGTTTTTCCACTTCCGTCAAGCCCTTCAAAAACGATTAATTTCATGATTATTTCTCCTTTTAATTTTAATTTTTGCATAAAAAAAAGACCTTCGTTTTGAAGGTCTAAAAATATTAATTAATTATTTGATTTTCCTTAATTGTTTTAAATAAGTGGTTTTTTCTAATTCTTCTTTGGCTTTGGTGAAAAGGGATAAGTATTTTTGACTATCTTGAATCATTTTCGTGATAAAGATTTGATCTTGATAAATCCGCACTACATGATAATTTTGGTCGTTAAAATAAACCAAAAAGTAAGCGAAGTTCGCTTGAGAACAATAGAGTTGACATTGAACTTGGGCCCAGTAGTATTGAGGGATATTTTCTAGTTGAGGATTAGTTAAAAAACCAGTCCAAGTGGACGAGACTTCTTGGTTTTCATTCACATAAGGACATTTAATTTCTAAAACAGTTTGATGTTGTTCATTGTATCCGTCTAAAGATGCAGAAAAAAGGTTAACTTGATCATCAGTAAAAATAGCGTCTTCAAAAGTTAAATTGGTTTTTTGAATGAAAAATTCTCTAGCGATGGGTTCCATTTTTTGTCCATGAAGCGTATATTGATTAGCGGTAAAAGTGGTGCCAAAGAGTTTATCATGAACTAATTGTTCCATGGAACGAAAGGGATCTAACCCTGTAATGGAAGCGATTTCGGAAGCGTTGATGTATTTTTTTCGGTGTTGGTGCCATAATTTGGTTCGTTGATTTAAGTTTTTGATGCGCATAATAATTATTCTTTCTTAAATATTTTTTTTAATAA
>NZ_JSWH01000118.1:0-761 GCF_000803325.1 Chrysanthemum yellows phytoplasma | reverse complement strand
GTAATAGATTAATTGTAATTTACTTCGGCTGGCCGCCTAATTCGCTCTGCTCGTCTTTGAATACTTTCAGACTTAAAATAAATAATGACAATGAAGATAATCCAAAGCTTTAATATTAATTTTCTTTTTTTATTCATGATTAAAATGTTTTAGTTTCTTTAATAGTTCCATTTGGGTTATAACTTGTTGCTTTAATTAAACTGCCTTCGGGGTTGTATTCATTAATAAAGTTAATTGTTTTGCCATCATTGGTAATAAATTACTTTGATTATTTTGCCTTCGGGGTTGAATTCCTGAATATAGTAAATAGTTTTACCATCTGGATGATAAACTATTTTTTTTTCAGTTGTTAATTTAACAACTTCATTTTTTCGTTCAATATTATCTTTTAAATATTTTACTTCTTTAATTGTTCCATCTCGGTTGTAATAGGTTTTTTTGATTATTTTTATACCTTCGGGGTTGTATTCATCAATAGAGGAAATTGTTTTGCCATCATATTGGTAATAGGTTGTTTTGATTGGTTTACCTTCGGGGTTGAATTCATCAATAGAAGAAATTTCTTTTCCATTATCATAGTAATAGGTTATTTTGATTATTATGCCTTCGGAGGTGTATTCATTAATATAGTAAATAGATATACCATTAAGACGATAAACAATTCTTTTAATTTCTTTTTTAGTTTTAGAATCTAATATTTTAATATGCTTTATAGTTTTACCATCATTTTGATAAACTATTTCTTCTTCAGTATATCCTGC
>NZ_JSWH01000117.1:0-2822 GCF_000803325.1 Chrysanthemum yellows phytoplasma | reverse complement strand
CGATCTGAGCAATGAATTTGGTTTTTTTCAAACTCATCTTTAAGTTTTTGTAATTCACCATTACTACGGCAAAGAACAGTTGTAGAATAAATTAAAGAATTTTTAATTTTTTCACACAAATAATTAATTTGTTGATAAAAATTATCAAAAAAAGAAAAATTTATAAAATCTCTATATTTTTTTTCACTAAAAGATAATTGTAAATATTCCTTATTATCAATTAATTCATTAGCTGCTTTAACAATATTAATACCTTTAGAACGATAATTAACATTTAAAAAATGTTTTTCAGGTTTAAAATCTTTTACAAAAAGTTCCAAAATACGTTCACTAGAACCAAAAAAACTATAAATATTTTGAGTATAATCACCAAAACAATATAAAGAATTTGGTTTATTAAATAAAAGTTCTTTTATAATAAAATAATAAAAATAATTTAAATCTTGAAATTCATCAATAAAAACAGGACGATTATAAATTAAACCATTATTTCTTTCAACAAATTCAATAAAATCACTAGTTTCAATTAATAAACCATCAAAAGTTATTAAATTATAATAATTTAATTTTTCATAATACAAATTTAATAACAATTCAAAAGATTTTTTTAAAACTTTATCATCAATTTTAATAGATGAATAACAGTTTTCTTTTTGAAAAGTTAAACGTATTAAATTATTTAATTCCTGTAAAAGCTTTCTAAATGAATATTTTCTTTGTTCTTTAAAATACATTTTAAATCTTGATTTTCTTTTAAAATCAGTTTTAAAATATTTAATTTAGTTTCATCATCAATAAATTTTCGTTGTTTTGCTGTTTCATTAAAAATATTATATTTTAAATAACAAGAATAAGCAAAACTATGAATTGTTCTAATTTCATAATTATCTTTTAAATATTTTTCTAATTCATCATCATTATAAGAAGGATAATCTTCTTTTAATGATGAAAATAATTTATCATAAATAATATTTTTAGTAGCATTAGTAGCTACCAAAATTAAAGGTTTTTCTTTTTCTTTTTGTCTTAATTTTTCAATTAAAATGGTAGTTTTGCCAGAACCAGCTCCACCATGTATATACATGCAAGAAGCATCTGAATTAATAATATCTTTTTGTTCTTTTGATAAATTAAATAACATCTTATTCTCCTTTATAATATTAAAAACCCCCTAAATCCCCAAAGGGGACTTTATAGGAGGGGTGTAATAGATTAATTGTAATTTACTTCGGCTGGCCGCCTAATTCGCTCTGCTCGTCTTTGAATACTTTCAGACTTATTTTCTTTGCTTATGCATAATTAAAAAGATGTTTTTTCTTTAATAGTTCCGTCTTGGTTGTAAGTTGTTTTGAATCTGTTTTGTGTTCCAAGGGAATAATCATAAATGGATTTAATTGTTTTACCGTCATTTTGATAATAAGTTTCTTTAATTGTTTTACCGTTTAGAAGGTCATAATCATAAATGGATTTAATTGTTTTACCATCATCTTGGTAATTGGTCGATTTAATTCTTTTACCATCAAAGTTATATTCTTCGATGCATTCTATTGTTTTACCGTCATTTTGATAATAAATTTTTTCAATATTTTTAAAACCAGCATCTTTTAATTCTTCCGCAGTATATCCAGAAGCTTTTAATTCTTCCGCAGTATATCCAGAAGCTTTTAATTCTTCTAAATTAAAAATACGAGATTCTAAGAAAGTTTTTTCTAAATCTTTATTATTAATAAATAATTTCTCAAAATCTTGAACGGTTTTATAAAATTTGGTTTTAAAAAATTTAACTTTATTATTTTTATCTATTTCTTTAAATTTTTCTTCATTATCATCAAATTCTTCAATAGAACCATCAATATTTTTACGTTTCATCATTTTTGCATTAACAGGATTATATTCCATCCAAACACCATCTGATAAAGTTTTTTTGATTAATTTACCATGTAAACCGTACTCTTCAACATTATTATATCTATCAGTTTTTTTCAACAAAAGACCATTATTTTTATCATATTCAAAAACATTATTATCACTATCAATTTTTTTAACTAATTTGTGAGTAAATAAATTATAATATTCTTTTTCTCCATTTTCTCTTTGAAACTCATAAGGAGTATCTTTCATATATTCGTTTTCTTTTTTAAGTTTTTTATTTTCATTATGTAAATCATTATTTAACTCTCTTGCTTTTGCTTTAATATCTACTTCTTGTAATTTACGTCTTTCTTCGGTTTCTAAATGATATTTATAAGAAATCCCACCTATCCAAAACACAAAAAACAGTAATGTTCCAGTGGTAATTAAAAAAGGAATTATTTTATAATGTTTATTGCCTATTCTAAAACTTGACATTTTTAAACCTCTTTTCTATTATCAAAAATAATTAAAGAATTTTTTTAGCATTTTCAAATACCCATAAATATAGGAAATTAATAAAAAATGATAAAATGAAACTCAATATTATTATAACCTTTTTAAACAAAAATAAAAAGAATTTTAAAACAATTGAAATAATGTCTAATATTCTTAAAATAATTTTAAACAACAAATCACCTATTTTAATGAAAGAGTTTAAAAGAAAATTATTAATTTCTTTCAAAAAATAAATAACAGAGC
Source organism: Chrysanthemum yellows phytoplasma (assembly GCF_000803325.1). Classification (NCBI taxonomy): domain Bacteria; kingdom Bacillati; phylum Mycoplasmatota; class Mollicutes; order Acholeplasmatales; family Acholeplasmataceae; genus Candidatus Phytoplasma; species Chrysanthemum yellows phytoplasma. The sequence continues at coordinate 209 of NZ_JSWH01000117.1, read as the reverse complement.
CACCAACAGCAACACTAAAAATCAGTTTTGCTATTTCTTTTATTTTTTCCCACATACTTTCACTAGGGTCCATTAATTTTTGACCAGTAAGACTTGTTATAGAACTTTTAATATAACCTATAATACTACCAAAAACATCAATAAAAATTTTTAATATTTGCATTAAAAAATCAAACAATGAACTAAATAATTTTAAAGGATAAATTAAA
>NZ_JSWH01000116.1:0-734 GCF_000803325.1 Chrysanthemum yellows phytoplasma | reverse complement strand
CTTTGAAACCATTCATCATATGTTTCTATTTTAGTTGTTGGTTTTGTGTTTGAATCAATTTGATTAGTTGTATTGACTTTTATATACCAAATGAAAGCAATTATTCCGATTACCAACGAACCCAAAAAAAATTTAATATAATAAAAAAATATTGTTGATTTTAAATTGATTTTTGTAATTCTCTTTTTATTTTGTTGTTTTTGATAAAAATAAATACACAAAGGAATTATAACAACAAAAAGAAGAAACAAAAATCCTATAATGGTTAATTTTTGAAATAATTCCATATTAAAAATACTTCCTTTTTTAATTTAACTCATTATCATTTTAACATAAACAGAACAATAATGCAAAAAATATGCATTATTGTTACCACCAACGTTTTAGAGCTTTCCATGCGTCTATGATTTCGTTAACAACCACACCAGTAGCTGCACCTACAACCATGCCTACGGGTCCACCTAAGGCGCCTATCGCGGTTGATGTTTTGATGATTTTTGATTTTGTTTCCCATTCATTGTTTTGGGTTTGTAGTTTTTCATAATCATTTCCTAATTTTAGTTTATCAGCTTCTAATTTAACAATCTCTTTATCTAATTTTTCTTTCATTGTTGTGTGGGCTGTTTTTGCTAATTCTAATTCATTTTTTAATTTATCAATTTCATGTTGTAATTCTTTGTTGTTTTCACTTAATCCACTATTGGCTGCTTCTAAACCTTTAATTGTTCCTTCTA
>NZ_JSWH01000115.1:0-906 GCF_000803325.1 Chrysanthemum yellows phytoplasma | reverse complement strand
ATTTTTAATTATTAATAATACTCAAATAATGGCTGCCCCTAATGAAGAGTTTGTTGGTGATATGAGAATCATTAATGTAACTGTATCAAATATTAATATTATTAAAAATCACGAAACATTTAAAAAATATTTTGATTTTACGCTAACTAGTCCGTGTTATAACGGAAACATAGCAGAATTTTCAATTATGTGGAAGATTAAAAATTCACCTCGAAATTTATTAGGTGTTTTTTTTGATGATGGCATTAGAGATGATGAAGATAATAAATATACTTTAGAAGATTTAAAACAAATGGGTAATGGAGCTAAAAATATGTATATTTTTTGGCAATATGAACAAAAATAATTTTTATGAATTAAAAAAGGAGTTTTAATTAATGTTTAAATTACAAAATCAATTTAAAATAATAAATATTTGTTTGTTTGTTTTATTAGGATTGCTATTAATAACTAATAATCATAAAATTATGGGAATGGGCAATAATAATTCATCAAATGAACTTAATGAATTAAACGAAAAATTAAATAAATTATTAGAAGAACAAGAACAAAATATAGCTAAAATTATAAATATTGAATATCATGAAGAAATAATGTTAGAATCTTTTAATAATAAAGTTCATTTAAATCATGAAGCTATTAATGAAGTTAAAGGACATATTTATATTTTAACCGAAAGAAAAATAATTGATGAAAAAATGAATAATTTTATTGATAAACGTAACGACACAATTATTCAAATATTAAATTCTAACGGTAGTGTTCGTATTCAAATTATTTTAGAACTTATAAAGCTAAATAAACAAGTCGACTGTTTAAATAGAAGAGAACAAAGATTAAACAATTTTTTAAAAATTTATCAAAAAGATCACCAAAATAATACATCTACTAGTTATTAATAATTAA
>NZ_JSWH01000114.1:0-1656 GCF_000803325.1 Chrysanthemum yellows phytoplasma | reverse complement strand
AATCAATGGATTTTAGCTAAATTAAATTATTCATCACCTTCTCAATATTGTCAAAATTTTAGATAATAATTTTTTATTTCAAATTTTCAACCTTGAAAAAGGTTACTTTTTGCGCATTTTTTTAATCAAAATAACATAATTTCGTAAAAAAATAATTATAATTTCATTTTCTTAACGGAATTTTAACTTTTTTTACTTAAATATATAGTGTAAGGGTAAAATATAAAAAAAAATATCTTTTGAAACTAATGAATTATTAAAAGTTTTAGAAACTTTTTGAAATTTAAAAAAAATATTTCCTTAGTTTGAAAAGATATGAAATTATCTACTTATTTTTAAGTCTTAAAGAACAATTTTAGAGACAAAATTTGTCTAAAAAACGCAACAGCGCACCACACTGCACCACACTCAAGCTCTAGAAGTAATAATTAAAGATTTAGAAAATACTTCTGGTAAATATATTTAAGAAAACGACGAACTCCGTCATGAAATCAATAAACTCAAAGAACAAATAAAAGACGAACAAAAAACCCATGAATCGACTAAAGTAAAATTAAAAAATCATAGACAAACAAGAAAACTGGAAAGGCTTAATTATGCCTTTTGCTTTAAAAAATGATAGGGTCTATTAATTAAAAAGTCTATAAAACAATTTTTTGGTTCAAAAAAAGTTTTAATTAAAATAAAAAAGTCAAATGTGTTAAAATATTAATATATTTAAAAAACATTAAAAAAGAAAAATAACTGTTTTCAAAATTAAAAAAATCATTAAATGGTTTTTTTAATTTTGGGGTTATTTCTTTTTTTAATTATCGATTGTATTTTAACCGAAATGAAAATCATTAAGTTACCGAAAGAAGGAATCCCTATTTTAAAAGAAAACAAATTTGAAAAACAACTCAATGAAGGCCAAGGTGTTAATTACTTAATCCTTAAATACAAAAATCCTAAACACTTCTTAGAAAACGATAAATACTATTGCATTGGTAGGGTTTTCGTTCATGATGCCAACTTCAAATTAACCGATTTCCAACTCCACTTCAATCCAAAAAAAACTTTATCAATTTTTCAAGATAAACACAAGAATGATAAAACCAAAAAAGTAGGTACGAAAAGTGTTACCTTTAAAGAAACATAAAAATATTAAATTCTAACATATTAAAAATTAAAGGAATAAAATTAAAAGGAGATTTAATTCATGTTTAAATTAAAAACAAATTTATTATTTTTTAGAATCGTTTTATTTATTGGTTTAGGATTATTTTTAATTACTATTAATAAACAAGTAATGGCCGCTCCTAATGAAGAGTTTGTGGGCGATATGAGAATTGTTAATGTAACTGTATCAAATATTGATATTCTTAAAAATCATGAAACATTTAAACAATATTTTGATTTTACGTTAACTTGTCCTCGTTATAATGGAAACATAGAAGAATTTGCAATAATATGGAAAATTAAAAATCCACCTCATAATTTGCTAGGTGTTTTTTTTGATAATGGCACTAGAGATGATGAAGATGATAAATATATTTTAAAAGAATTGAAACAAATGGGTAATGGAGCCAAAAATATGTATATTTTTTGGCAATATGAACACAAATAATTTTTTTGAATTAAAAAAGGAGTTAAAATAAAAAAAGAAATTATTTTTAA
>NZ_JSWH01000113.1:0-2621 GCF_000803325.1 Chrysanthemum yellows phytoplasma | reverse complement strand
ATTTTAAAAACTCTTTATTATTTATTAAAAAATTTGATATAATAGTACTATATTGCTTAATTAGTTAGGAGAAAATTAACATGCGTGATTTAGTAAAATTAGTTTGTACAGAGTGCAAAAGAGAAAATTATCATACTGATAAAAATAAAAAAAAGACCCCAGGACGTTTAGAATTAAAAAAATACTGTCCTTTTTCTAGAACTCACACTCTACATAGAGAAAAAAAATGAAAAACAAAACAAATGTTTAATATTTAGAAAATCAAAACTTTTAGCCAAACAAATTTTTTCAATATTTTTCCAAGAAATTCGCAAAACAAAAGTTTAAATTACTTCCCAAAATCAAATTATTTAAATGTTTTAAAAAAGAAACATTATTTTGAAAATTAAAAATTTTTGGAATTATTTCCCAAAGCAAAAGTTTAAATTACTTCCCAAAATCAAATTTTTTCAAATCAAAAGTTAAATTATTTTGCCAAGTTTTTTGCCTGCTTTTTTATTCCAATTTTTTAATATTAAACATTTTTCCGTTTGCTTTATGAACTTATATTTTTTTCATTTCTATCTTAAAAAAGGAAAATCGTGTTTTTATGTTTTTGCACAATAGAAATAATTTCATCCAAAAAATGAAACCAAACACCGCTGCTCTTTTTTATTCTGGAAAAGCAATTACTAAGAGTGGCGATCAAACTTTTCCTTTTGAAGTTGATCATAATTTTTATTATTTGACAGGAATTAACCAACCAAACACTATTTTATTGTTGGTAAAAACACCTAATTTATCTCATACTTTTTTATTTTTAGAAGAAAATAACCCTAGTAAAGCCTTGTGGGATGGAGATATTTTGAGTTTTTCTGATGCTTCTTTGATATCTCAAATTAATTTATCAAACCTCAAAAACATATTAACTTTTGAAACTTTTTTATTTCAGATGATAAATCCTTTGAGAGGTTCTTTTGTGGATTCTTTAGAAGGTTTTTATTTTGACCTATCCAAGCAAACCTTATACCAAAAAGCAAGTTGGGCTTTAGAATATTGTCAAAAAATGACTTCTTTATATCCTTTTTTGCAAGTTTATAATAGCTCTTCTTTTTTATTTTTTTTTCGTCAAACAAAAAGCGTTTACGAACAAACCCAAATCCAAAAAGCTCTAGATATCAATCATCAAGCCCTTAATTATTTATTAAAAAACTTAAAACCTGGAATGTATGAATATCAAATAGCTGCTCTTTTTCATTATTTTTTGGAAAATAACCAAACTCAAAAATCCTTTGAAACCATTGCTGCTTCAGGAAAAAATGCCTTAATTTTGCATTATAACAAACCTAACTGCCAATTAAAACCCAACGACCTTTTATTATTTGATGCTGGCGTTACTTATAATCATTATTCCTCTGATATTACTCGTTGTTATCCTGTAAGTGGACAATTTAGTTCTTTGCAAAAAGATATTTATAATTTAGTTCTTAAAGCTAACAAAGAAATCATTGCTTGGGTAAAACCGCATCACACCTTTACGCAATTAAACCAATATGGCAAAGATATTTTATTGCAAGGATTAAAAAAAATGTCTTTACTTAAAGAAGGCGAAACAATCCATCAATATTGCTATCACGGATTAGGACATCACTTAGGATTAGATATTCATGATGTTTGCAATTATACAGGTGTTATTGGAACAAACAGCGTAATTACTGTCGAACCAGGTCTATATTTAAAAGATTTAGGGATTGGAGTAAGAATTGAAGACAACCTTTTAATCACTCAAGAAGGGGCTGTTAATTTATCCAAACACATCCCTAAAGAAGTCAAAGACATTGAAGCTTTAATGAAACCATTTGTCACTCATTAATTTAATTATAACAAACTCGCATTAAAGCGATGTTTGGCCCTGTAGCCAAGTGGTAAGGCATGGCTCTGCAAAAGCTTGATCAACGGTTCAAATCCGTTCAGGGCCTCCATTTATTTTATTTTTTAATCCACTTTTGGGATATTTTTTTAACACATCTCAATTACTATTTTTTTCATCCCCTCTTTTTTTTATTTTTATTTTTTATATTTGCTTACATTCACCTATTTATTTTTTTATTTTGCAAATCTATACAATATAATTTAGGAGTAGTACTCAAGTGGCTATAAGAGGCGTCCCTGCTAAGGACGTAGTCCGAGAAATCGGTGCAAGGGTTCGAATCCCTTCTGCTCCGCCATTTTGAATTTATTTTTTTATCCTTTATTTTTTAATAAATATCTGGTATTTTTTTAATCAATAAAAAAACTTTTATCCCCCCTTTTTTTATTATGGATTACCAAATTATCATCTCAACTGCAATTATTTCTTGTCATTTCCAAACTATAACAACATTATTATAAATCGAAATAAAAGAATTGTTAGATTCTTTAAAAAATAAATATTTTCAAAAGACCTTCATTTACAAGTCATCATTATGCTTTTAAATATTTATTTTTTATTATTTTTTCATGTTATAATATTTTTGCTTATAGTTTGTTCTTTCCCTGAAACCAACACAAATAACAAATTAATTAAAATATTTATAATATATTATAACTAAACAAAGGTAATGCAAAAATGAAAACAATGAAACGAGTTAAAACAGTTACTG
>NZ_JSWH01000112.1:0-2036 GCF_000803325.1 Chrysanthemum yellows phytoplasma | reverse complement strand
ATTAAAAGAAATTATTAATTAAAAATAAAAATAAATCAAATAACAAATAATTAAAATCCCAATCCCAAACTCAACCCAAAAAAATTAAGTCAAACAACAATTAAAATTAATATACAAACAACAAATAAATTATTACACATCAAAAAACGGAGAAAAATATATGAAAATTATGTCGGTAAATTCTGGTAGTTCTTCTTTAAAATTTCAATTATTAGAAATGCCACAACAAGAAGTAATTGTTTCAGGTTTAGTTGAAAGAATCGGTAGCAATCAGGCTGTTTTTACAATGAAGACCAAAGACAAAAAAGACAAACAAGTATTAGAAGTGCTAAATCATCAAACAGCAGTAGAGTTATTGCTAGATGCTTTGATTCAAAAAAAAGTTATTAATACTTTGGAAGAAATCGAAGGAGTAGGGCATCGCGTAGTTCAAGGTGGAGAAATATTTAGCGATTCTGCTGTTTTAACTGAAAAAACTCTTGCTCAAATTGAAAGTTTATGCGACCTAGCTCCCTTACACAATCCTGCAAACATCATAAGTATTAAAGCTTTTCAAAAAGTACTTCCCCAAGTTTTTCAAGTAGCTGTTTTTGATACTACTTTTCATCAAAGTATGCCCGCAGTTAATTTTTTATACGCCACTCCTTATTACTGGTACCAAAAATACCAAATTAGAAAATACGGAGCTCATGGTACATCTTATAAATATATAACTGAGCAAATGCAACAAATTTTGGGTAAAAAAAACGCCAAAATCATTATTTGTCATGCTGGCAACGGCGTTTCTTTATGTGCAGTTGATTCTGGTAAATCAGTTGATACTTCTATGGGTTTTACTCCGTTAGAAGGGGTTCCTATGGGAACTCGTAGTGGCAATATTGATCCTGCAGTAGTGAAATTTATAGCTGAAAAAGAAAACAAAACTGTTGCTTGTGTTATCGATGATTTGAATAAAAAATCAGGTTATTTAGGAGTATCAGGTATTTCTAATGACACTCGTGATATTTTGGCAAGCATTAAAGAAGGCAACCAGCAAGCCATTTTGTCACACGACATCCAAGTTAAGCGTATAGTTGATTATATTGCTAGTTATTACGTATTATTAAAAGGCGTTGATGCTTTAGTATTTACAGCTGGTATTGGCGAAAATTCTTCTTTTTTCCGTTCTGAAATTATTAAACGTTTATCAGTTTTAGGAATTAAGTTAGACGAAGAAAAAAACAAAGTTCAAGGCAAACAAGAACTTATTACAACTTTTGATTCTGCAATCAAAGCTTTTGTTGTTCCTACCAATGAAGAACTTGCTATTGCTCAAGATGTTTTGCGTTTACAACAAAATCAAACTAATCAAGATAAAGACGATCAGCAAGAATGTTTTTGCTGTTGCGGCTAATAATTAAATCACAAACCCAATCACTTTTATAGTTTTGGGGCTTTTTGGAGGAATACTCAAGTGGCCGAAGAGGCACGCTTGGAAAGCGTGTAGATCCAAAAGATGCGAGGGTTCGAATCCCTCTTCCTCCGCCAACTAAAATTATCTATTTTTTGTTAGTTTGCAAAGTCAGTTTCATTTTGATAAAAATAATTTCCATAATTTCATCGCTCATATTATTTTTTTAAGAACTTGTTTTTTAAGGGCTTGTTGTTGGGAAATGTTTTGGTAATTTGTTTTTTTTGCATTTGTTTTTTGCGTTTTTTTGGCATTTGTTTTTGGAACTTTTTAGACTTATCTTTTTTTCTTTTGAGGTTTTTGGAATGCACATTTTTTATCTCAATTTATTCCCTCAAATCTTTTTTAAACATCGCCACCAAAAATATTGACTGCAAAAAACTTATAAAAACAATCAATTATCATTAAAAAAACAACCAACCTAACTTTTTTACTTTACAAATTAACAAAATCAAGTTATAATATTCTATGTTATGGAATTTTAATTATTAAAATTATTTGGCGGTTATGGCGAAGTGGTTAACGCGGCGGCTTGTGGCGCCGATATGCGTGGGTTCGATTCCCACTAGCCGCCCCAGAATATATT
>NZ_JSWH01000111.1:0-4030 GCF_000803325.1 Chrysanthemum yellows phytoplasma | reverse complement strand
AATAACAAATAACAAATAATAAGTAATAAGTAATAATGAAATAATTTATAATTTATTAAAAAAATAACTAAACAGGCTGCCAAAATACTTGTAAGTAACGTAATAAAAACATAATTATATCAAGAAAAGAGGTTTTAAGATGTTTTTAGAAAAAGACCAAGATAACTTAGATAATTTAGAAACACAAGCAAAAGAATTGCATAAAGATTGTAAAGAATGCAAAAATTGTCAAAAAGAAGAAACTAAAACAACAAATAAAGACAACCAAAAGGAAGATGAAACTGTTAAAAATCAATCAAATCAAACTAAACAAACAAATACCAAACAACAAAAACATCAATCAAAAGAAAACAGTCATCTGCAAATTACTAAATTACAAACTCAAATTAAAGAATTACAACAAAAACTTACCCAACAAAAAAAAGCCTTTGATGAAGAGTTGTTAAAAAATCAAGCAGAATTGATTAACTTTAAGAAAAGAGCCCAAACTCAAAAAGCAAATGAATTAAAATATGCATCAAGTAATTTTATTACTAATTTATTAATGCCCTTGGAACAATTAGAAAAAGTCATTGATATGCCTACACAAAATGAATTGTTGCAAAAATATTTATTAGGATTTAAGTTGTTACAACAACAAATAAAAAAAGTGTTGCAAGATGAAGGAGTAGAAGAAATTAAGGCTCTTAATAAGCCTTTTGATCCTGCTTTGCACCACGCTTTAGAAACAGTGTGCGACCCTAAAAAACCTGATAAAACTAATTTAGCAGTTTTACAAAAAGGTTATTTATATAAAAAAAGAATTTTAAGACCAACATTGGTTAAAGTAAATGAATGGAGTGATAAAAATGACAAAAACGAATAAAATTATAGGTATTGATTTAGGAACAACTAACTCTTGTGTTGCTGTAATGGAAGGTGGCGAGGCAAAAGTTATTCCTAATGCTGAAGGTGGAAGAACAACTCCGTCTGTAGTTTCTTTTAAAGGTGATGAAATTATGGTAGGAGAAATTGCCAAACGTCAAGTAATTACTAATCCTAATACTATTAGTTCTATCAAAAGACACATGGGAGAAGCTAATTATACTGTTAATGTGGGTGGTAAAAAATACACTCCGCAAGAAATTAGTGCAATGATTTTGGCAAATTTGAAAAAAACTGCTGAAGATTATTTAGGAGCTCCAGTAAGTGAGGCAGTAATTACTGTTCCTGCTTATTTTAATGACGCTCAAAGACAAGCTACCAAAGATGCAGGTAAAATTGCAGGCTTAAATGTTAAACGTATTATTAATGAACCAACTGCAGCTGCTCTTTCTTATGGCGTTGACAAAGGTGATAAAGAACAGACCATTTTAGTGTTTGACTTAGGAGGAGGAACTTTTGATGTTTCTATTCTAACTTTGGTTGATGGTACTTTTGAAGTGCTTTCTACTTCTGGAGACAATGCTTTGGGAGGCGATGATTTTGACTTACGTATAGTAGATTTCTTAGTGAAAGAATTCAAAAAAGAAAATAGTGTTGATCTTTCCAAAGATAAAATGGCAATGCAAAGATTAAAAGATGCTGCTGAAAAAGCTAAAAAAGAATTAAGTGGTGTTACTTCTTCACAAATTTCTTTGCCTTTCTTAACAATGAGCGAAGCAGGTCCACTTCATTTAGAATACAATATGACTCGTGCTAAATTCAATGAACTTACTAAAGATTTAATTGATCGTTGTTTGGCTCCTGTAAAACGTGCTTTAAGTGATGCCAAATTAGATATTGAAAAAATTGATCAAGTGCTTTTAGTGGGTGGTTCTACTCGTATTCCTGCAGTACAAGATTTAGTTAAAAATGAATTGAAAAAAACTCCTAATAAGAGTATTAATCCTGATGAAGTAGTTGCTATTGGAGCTGCTATTCAAGGAGGAATTCTATCAGGAGACGTTAAAGATATTTTACTTTTAGACGTAACTCCGCTTTCTTTAGGAATTGAGACTTTGGGTAATGTCTTTACTAAATTAATTGAAAGAAACACTACCATTCCAACTTCCAAAAAACAAGTCTTTTCAACTGCCGCAGACAATCAACCAGCAGTAGATATTCATGTTTTACAAGGAGAACGCCCTTTAGCAGCTGATAATAAAACTTTGGGAAGATTCCAATTAACAGATATTCCACCAGCACCGCGCGGAATTCCTCAAATTGAAGTTACTTTTGACCTTGATGCAAACGGAATTGTATCAGTTAAAGCCAAAGATTTAGGTACCAACAAAGAACAAAAAATTACTATTTCAGGAAGTGGTGCCCTTAAAGAAGAAGAAATTCAAAGAATGATTAGAGAAGCTGAAGAAAATGCTGAGGTAGATCGTGTGAAAAAAGAAAGTATTGATGCGCGTAATGAAGCAGAAAATATGATTTTCCACACTAAAAAATCTTTAGAAGATCTAAAAGCTGACGTTACACCAGAAGAAAAAGACAAAGTTGAGACTCAAATTAAAGAATTAGAAGAAGCTCTAAAAGGAGACGATACTGCTTTAATTAAAGAAAAAACTGCAAGTCTTACTAAAGAATCTCAAGGAATTGCAATGAAAGCTTACCAAAAAGCTCAAGAAAAACAAGTACAAGAAAAAGGTACGCAAGAAAACACTACTGCTAAAAATGAAAAACCTCAAGACGAAGTAGTAGACGCTGATTTTGAAGAACAAAAATAATCAATAATAAAAACAAAACTAAACAAAAACAACCATAAAAACAAACAAAAAATATACAAAAAAATATACAAATACAAAAACAACCACAAAAAACAAACTATAAAGAATAATGAAATCAAAGGAAAAGCCCCCTTAGTTTTATTATTAGGAGAAGTTAGCTACAATGACAAAAAAAGATTATTATCATATTTTGGGTCTAGATAAAGACGCAAGTCCTGAGGACATCAAAAAAGCTTATCGTAGTCTTGCTAAAAAATATCATCCTGATATTTCCAAAGAAGCTAACGCCGAGAGCAAATTTAAAGAAGTTCAAGAAGCTTATAGTGTTTTAGGAGATGCTTCTAAAAAAAGTAATTATGATCGTTTTGGTGATGCTTCTGATAACGGTTTTTCTGGCTTTGGTGGCGGTGGTTTTGATGGTTTTGATGGTTTTGATTCTTTTGGGGATTCTTTTTTTAGTTCCTTTGGAGATATTTTTGGTAATCAACAAACTAAAAAACCTTCTTATGATAAAAAAGTAGAAATGACTATAAGTTTTATGGATGCTGTTTTAGGAGCTAACAAAACTATTGAAATTACTGTAGAAGCTGATTGTAGAGTTTGTCATGGTAAAGGAGCAGTTTCCAATCAAGATGTTATTACTTGTAAACGTTGTGGCGGAACTGGACAAATTATTACTGAGCAAAGAACTTTTTTAGGTAATATTCGTTCTCGTCAAGTTTGTCCTAATTGTAGTGGTAAAGGACAAGAAATTAAAAATAAATGTTATGCTTGTCACGGACAAAAACGTCAAAAAGTTAAGCAATCAGCTACCTTTAATATTCCTGCAGGGATTCAAGAAGGAATGTCTTTGCAAGTTCCTGGGAAAGGAAATTTTATTCCTTTAAGTAATAATCAAAAAGCAGGAGATCTATATATTACTTTTAAAGTGCGTCCTCATGAATCTTTTGTAAGACGTGAATATGATATTATTTTAGAAATCTTTATTACTTTTCCAGAAGCTGTTTTAGGAACTAATATTTTGATTCCTACTATTTATGGTGAAGTAGCTTTAAAAATTCCTGCAGGGATTCAATCAGGCAATAAATTAAGAATGAAAAATAAAGGAGTTGCACATCTTAATTCTTCTTATCGTAAAGGTGATCAGTATGTTGTTGTTCATATTAAAACTCCTAACCAATTAAGTTTAGAAGAAAAAAGATTATATCAAAAATTATTAGATTTGCAATATCGTAGTTAATATAAGTAATAATATAAGTAAAAGTAATAATATAAGTTCATTTAATTTGTTTCTTTATCCTGTTAGTAAATTGATTGCCCTGAACTCAAAATAAAAT
>NZ_JSWH01000110.1:0-2061 GCF_000803325.1 Chrysanthemum yellows phytoplasma | reverse complement strand
AAATTCATTGTTGGAAATGTTGTAAAGATTATGATATTATTGATGTTTATATAACTATCCGTCAAATTAAATCTTTTCATGAAGCGATTCAAAGAATAGAAGGATTTATGAATTCTTTTGAATTTAAAACCTTAATCCAACAAGAAAAAGAAATAACAAAAATAACTATTAACCCTTTTCAACAATCATATCAACCTATTAAATCAAAAAAACCAATTGACGAAAAGGAAATTAATATCAAAAAGAAACAATTATTTAAAGAAATCTCGCCTTTATTTAACCAAATTAGAGATTATTATCATTATTTATTAATTTCTAACCGAAATAACGAAAGTCAACCAGGAATAGAATATTTAACCCAAAAAAGAAAATTAACCCTAGAAACCATTAAAGAATTTAAACTAGGTTACGCCCCCTTATCTGATAAACCTTTATCCTTTCGTCTCATAAATTACTGTCAAAAGAAAAATATTAATATCGATCAATTATTAGAATATGGTTTTATCAAAGAAAAAACCAGTCAACAAAATAAAAAATATTATCATGATACTTTCCATGGTTCCATTATTATTCCCATTGAAAATGGTTATCATCAAACTTTTCATTTTTATCAAAACCATTTCCGCGAAGTTTCTTACTTTCAACCCAAATACCAAGCTTTAACTAATTTTAGTCAAACTCCCACATTTCATTTTAGTTATCGGTTTTTTGAAGCTTTACCATATATTAAAAAAACGAAAACAATTATCCTTCATGAAGGTTTTTTTGATGTCATTAGTTGTTGGCAAAATGGTATTAAAAACGTAGTCGGTCTCATTTGTGTCGCTCAATTACTTTCCCAATCTCAATTAGAAATTCTCAAAAAAGAAAAGATTAAAGTGATTATCGCCTTAGATAACGACGAAACAGGACGAAAACGCAGTGAAGCCTTAGGAGAACAACTTAAAGAAGAAAATATTATTTACGAAATTAGACGTATTTTACCACCTTATGATAAAACTTGTAAAGATGTGGATGATTTATTACGTCAATACGGAAAAGAAGCATATCAAAAATGTTTTTTAGACCCATACATTACTTATGAAGAGGCCCAAAAGAAAATAATCGTCGATTTAGCCGTTCATTTCTTTGGTGAAGACAAAGTTGAAGTAATTAATTAAATTATTACTTTATTACACCAATATATAACATCTACACATATAATAACATTAACATACCCCAAAATAAGCTCATATACCCTAAATTTTGCGATTTTATTTTTCGCAAATTCGGGGTTTTTTATTTTTATAACAATAAACCAAATTAAGGAGAAAAAAGATGAAAAAAGACACTAGTCAAGAAATTAGAATCGGGGGTTGGAACAAAAAAACCACCCCTAATGATTTAATCCAAATTAAAAACTTTTTAAAAATATTAAAAGAAGATTTAATTAACCTCACTATTATCTCTCATTCTAAAAAGAAAAATACCTACCAAGAAGCTAATTACCGTCCTAAAAACCAAACTCTCTTCGTTGACCCTCAAATCTTAGAAGAAATGAAACAAACGAAAATCACCTTAATTAATGATAATTTCTCTTCTAGTAATAGTAAACTATTACTTTCTAATTTAACCCCGCTTAAAAGCCAAAATAACCCTCTTAAAAACCTCTATCCTCTTTTTCAAATCAATTATCAAAATGAAACTAAAAATCAAGTGAAAGAATTGATTGGGAAAATTGATGTCAATCAATTAGCAACTTTACAATTATATCAATTAGACCCTCAAAAGCTAGATAAATACCATAAACCCATAAAAACAAACTATAAAAAAGGGTTAAACATCATCTATTATCGTAAAGAAGATTTAAAATACATTCAATCTTTTTTGACAAAAGATAAACAAGGTTATCGGGTGAAAAAACTACATCCTATGTATAAATATTTAATAAAAAAAGAAAACTAACAACTTTATAACAATTTACTAACAGTTTTATAACATTTTACTAACAACTTTATAACACTTTACTAACAGTTTTATAACAGTTTGACTTTTAAAATAACCTATATAAAGATTAACTCA
>NZ_JSWH01000109.1:0-1251 GCF_000803325.1 Chrysanthemum yellows phytoplasma | reverse complement strand
TAAAAGAAACAATATTTTTAAAAAACTCAGTAATCGCCTACAAAAACCCCTTGATATTTTTATTCATTATTATTTTTCTTTCGATATTTTTTATAATTTAAATTTATTTATCATAATAATTAGCATCTGTCAAAACTTTAACAATTAAACTCATACGCAAATTTAAAGCACTGTTTGTTGATAAAAAAGCTATTTTTTCCCAATCGGCATTCATAAATATTTTTTTTATTTCATGATGTTTTTTTAAAATTTTAATACCATAACCTCTTTTGTTTGGTAATTCTAAAAAAGATTGATATATTTTCATTCCTTTAAAACAAGTACTAGGTAAATACAAGTCACATTTATCTAACATTTTTTTATTTCGTGTGCTTCCTGGTGTTCCACCACCAGATAAAGAATAAATTTTAATGAAATTATTAGCAGTTTTGATTTTTGTTTTAACTATTAAATGAGTGTTTATTTTAGTCCAAATTTGAAAACAAGTAGATACTTTAACTTTTTTACCATTAGGATATTCAAAAGAATTTAACGGTAAATTTTGTGAATAAGCTAATTTATACCCTTTTACTCTTGAATTAGGATTTCCTTTTCCATCAGAATTAAAGCAAGGAGGTAAAATAAAAGCTACCACATCAGCAAAATTATAAGAATGATTAATAAATCTTAATGCTAAATTACCTCTTAAACCGAAAGGAGGATTTCCAAAAACTATATTTTTTGTTTTGTTTTTTGGTTCAAAATCTAAATAATCAGAAATAAAATAATCTTTATTAAGTTTTGGATTAATTTCAACTCCCATTCTGTTATTTGGAGGCATTTTACGATAAAAATTTCCTGTTCCAGCAGACGGTTCAATAAAAAAATATTCATTAAAATCAATATCTAATTTTTGTAATTCTTTTTTTAGTGTTTCTAAACACCAATCGACTGTTTTTTCAGTTGTATAAAATTCATCAAATTTTCTTTTTTGTAATGGATTATTAAAAATATCTATTTGCGTTTTAGATTGTTCAATATTTAAACAATCATTTATTTTTTGTAAATAAAAATTATATTGAAAAGGGATTTGTTTTTTTTCAATCCAACGTTTAATCGTTCCTGAATGAACATTTAATTTATTAATTAAAAAATCAATTCCATATTTGTTTTTTAATATTTTAAAATTTTCAAAACAAAAATGTTCTTTTATTATTTGATTCATTTGTTTCCAACTTTTTTTTTTTTTCAAAATTTAAAATAATTATAAAT
>NZ_JSWH01000108.1:0-7362 GCF_000803325.1 Chrysanthemum yellows phytoplasma | reverse complement strand
AATTGGAAAAAGCAGCCAAAAAGAATCAATTTCTTTTAAAAACTGATTTTCATTATCCTATTATGTATATCAATCCCAATAGCGAATTAATAACAACTTTAGTAAATATTTATCAAAAACATACTCATGATTTTTTAACTGCGCCTTTGTGTAGTGGTGGTAGAACTTATGCTAAATGTGCCCCTAATTTAGTTCCTTTCGGACCTGTTTTCCCCAATCAAAAGTCTTTAGCTCATCAAGTGGATGAATCTATTTCAATTGACCAATTAATTACCTTAACTGCCATTTACACAGAAGTTTTATATCTTTTGTCCCGATAAACATCAAACATTTATTCAATTAAAAAACAAGGAGTTATACAATTATGAATACTTATTTAGATTTATGTCGTTTTATTTTGCAAAAAGGCAGTTTTAGAAACGACCGCACTAATACAGGTACCAAAAGTGTTTTTGGCTACCAAATGCGCTTTAATCTTGAAGAAGGTTTTCCTTTGTTAACTACTAAAAAAATGAATCTTAGATCAATTATCCACGAACTTTTATGGTTTTTAAAAGGGGATACTAATATTTGTTATTTGGTACAAAACAATGTTAATATTTGGAATGAATGGCCTTATCAAAAATATCAACAATCAGCTTTTTTTCAAAATGAAACATTGAAAGAATTTGTAGAAAAAATCAAAAATGATCCTCTTTTTGCCATAAAGCACGGTAATTTAGGTCCTGTTTATGGTAAACAATGGCGCGATTTTAATGGCGTTGATCAAATCAAATTTTTAATTTCTGAAATCAAAACCAATCCCAATTCCAGACGTTTGATTCTTAATTCTTGGAATCCGCCCTTATTAAACCAAATGGCATTGCCACCTTGTCATGTCTTAATTCAATTCTACGTTCATCAAGGAAAACTCTCCTTGCAACTATATCAACGTAGTGGAGATGTTTTTTTGGGAATACCTTTTAATATCGCTTCTTATTCTTTATTACTTATGATGGTCGCACAAGTAACTAACTTACAACCTTACGAATTTATCCATACTTTAGGAGATGCCCACATTTATTCCAATCACCTTGCACAAGTTCAGACCCAAATTCAAAGAACTCCTAAAAAATTACCTCAAATGATTTTAAATCCTGACATCAAAAATATTGATGATTTTAAATTTAGTGATTTTACTTTGCAAAATTATCAATGTGATGGCATTTTGAAAGGCGATATTGCTGTATGATTAATTTAATTACTGCCTTTGACGGCAATTATTTGATTGGCAAAGACAACAAACTACCTTGGCATTATTCCCAAGATTTACAATATTTTAAAAAAATTACCCTTAATCAAAATGTTTTAATGGGGTATGAAACTTATAAATCCTTAAAAAATTATTTCAAAAATAAGCCCTTTAATTTTAAAAAAACTTATGTAGCATCTTTAAAACATGATTTGGAATTGCCTAATTGTACTGTTGTTTCTGATTTGCAATCCTTCATGGCAAGTGATGCTGCCCAAGATATTTTTATTATTGGTGGAGGAAAAATCTATCAACAAACCCTACCTTGGGTAACAACTTTATACATCACCCACATTTTACAAAGACATCAAGGAAATGTTTTTTTTCCCAAAATTGACTTATCACAATACCAATTAATCCAAAAAGAAATTCACCCACAATTAATTTTTGCCATTTATCAAAAGAAATTAGATACGCCCAAATGTTAACTTTTATTTTTGTTGTCGTTTGGCTAACATTTGTTTTTTTGCAAACTTCCAAAACTATGCTAGTTGATTTTTCTTTTTGCTACAAACTGCCAGTTAATTTAATTTTGGGCTTGTTGTTGGCTTTTTTAATAACGTTTATAATTTTGGTTTTTTGCCTCGTTTTAATGACTTTTTCCCGCCCTAATCATTATTTTAAAGGATTTGTTTCGCGTAGTTTGTCGCGTTTTGTCAACCGTTTTTTAAGAATTAAAGTAGTAGTTCAAAATCCTCATTTAATCCCTTCAAAAGAAAATGTTGTTATTTATGCCAATCACAAGTCATACACCGATCCTTTTGTTATTACAAGCGTTATTCCAAGAACTTTATCATTTGCTCCCAAACAAAATTTTAATTGTTTTTTTGGAACTGAATGGTTTTTAAAATTAGCTTTTTTATCTTTGGATTGTATGGTAATCTCAAGGGATGATATCAGAAAAACTGCCCAAAATTTAATAAAGGCAGTGCCTAAAGTTAAAAATGGTATGGCAATGGTAGTTTTTCCTGAGGGAGGCATTAAAGATAGAAATAACGAACAAGCAATGCCACTTTTAGGAGGGGCTTTTAAAATTGCTTGCAAAAGTAAATCTTCTATTTTGCCTTTAACTATCAAAGGAGCCAGTCAAATCAAAAATAAGCGTTTTTGGCAAAAAAAAGTAGTAGAAATAATTATTCATCCTCCTTTAAAATACGATCATTATTGCAATACAAATATGCATCAAGTAGCTATTGATGTGCAAAATATTATCAACTCTAGTTTTAATTAAAATAATTATATTTTAACTTATTTTGATGTTATAATAAAATAGATGCTTAAAGAAATGCATAAAAAAGAAATATTTTTTTAATAAAGAAAGGTTTTATAATATGATTATTTTTAAAACAACTGCTTATTTTAATCCCCATTTAGATGATTTATGTTTTTTTGAAGAAAAAGAAGGAATCACTAAAAAATTAGTTTCAGCTTTAGAACCAAGTAACAAACAATCAGGACCTGTTGATTTATTTTGTCTTTCTTGGGCAATTTGTTTTTATAAAACTTCTAAAAAGATTTTAGCAGAACAAGACTATACAAATAAAGATTTAAAAGTAAAAGTAACTTTAGAAATGCAAAAAGATGATAAAGGTTTTTATTTTAAACCTACTGCTATTTTAGGAATTCAAGATATGACGCTGGAACAAACTGAAATAATCGCAGATGCAACTCATAAAAGATGCCCTATTTCTCGTTTAATTAGTGCTGATGAAAATGTTTCTGTTAAAGTTTCAAATTACAATGAATTGATTACAGAATAAAATTTTTCATGATATAATAAAAAAACACCTTTAAAAGGTGTTTTTTTATTATATAACTTTGAAATTATAAATGTTTAAATGATCAAAATTATTCATGGTAAATTTTTTTTAAATCTTTATTTTTGTGAATAATTTTTTTTATTAAAGGGTTAAAAACATAATTATTATATTTAGCATCCGAAACTATTTCTTTTAAAAAAATGATATTCAATTGTAATAAATTTTTGGTAATGTTGGCATCTTTTGTCAAGGGAAAAGTTTTGTGAGGATTTTGCAAAAAACTTTTTAATATTTCTTGTTCTAAATTGCTACAAGACAATAAATAATTTATAATTTTGTTTTTAACATTTTTGCGATAAAAATAATTCATTATAAAAATAACTAAAAGAAAAATAAAAACAATAAAAATAAATTTAAAAAAGATACTTTCAAACATTATTTTATTTGCCTTGTTTCATGCTGTTCATAATTTGACGAATTTGTTTTTCAGAAGGGGTACGACCCATTTGGCGAAACATTTCTTTGATTTGTTTTTCACTGATGGGAGGATTTTGTTGTAAATGTTTTTTAAACCAATGAAACATTAAAAAAGCTCCTAAAACCCCGCCTAATAAAAATCCTATAATTGGATTTACATATAACCAAATATTGTTCATTTTGAACTCCTTTTTTCTTTTTCTTTTTTGTTTTTTCTTTCCTTGGTGAAAGTCTAAATTTTTTGATAAAATTGAATTTTTTTATTACCGTATTGTTTTTCTTTTTGTAAAACAAATTCTTTAATTTGTGTAGGCAAAACAATTTTGCGATGTAATTCACAAATAATAATGCTATTTTGATGTGTTAATTTGTCTAAATATTCAAAAGCAGGTAAATAAAAATCTTTAAAATAAGGAGGGTCTAAAATAATAAAATCAAAAATCAAGTTGGCTTTTTGGAATTTTTTTAAAGCTTGAATAAAATGACCATAAAAAATAATGCTTTGTTCTAAATCCAGTTTTAATTTTTGGTGGTTTTCTTTTAAGGTTTGAAAAGCTTTTAATGAAGCATCCACAAAATAGGCTTGTTTAGCATCTCTGCTTAAAGCCTCAAAACCATAAGAACCGTTGCCTGCAAATAAATCTAAAAAGATTTTGTTTTGGAATGAGGCTCCCAAAGTATTAAAAAGAGATTCTTTGACCAAAGAGCTAGTGGCTTTGGTGTGAGGTGATGGCACTAGTTTGATTTTGTGTCCTTTGAATTTTCCTCCGATGATAATTGTTGTCTTTGTCATGAAAATATTTTTCTTTTGATGGAGTTTTTCAAAGAGGATAAAATTTCTTGGTAATTGTAAGGCAAAGGGGATCCTTTTTGGCTGAAATAATCAAAATTACTTTTAAGAAGTTCATATATGGCTTGATTGAGGTTAAAGTAGGCTAGCTTTTGAAAATATTTTATTTGGGAAAAATTTCGTTGAGGTTCTAATTTGTCACTTAACAATACAATTTTATCGCAATAATTCATTTTTTTATCACCCCAAACATGTTTTTTGATGGCATTAAGAATAGTGACATTTGTGATGCCAAATTCTTTTTTTAAGATGTTTGCAGCAGATAGAGCGTGAAAAATAGCAGGCGTTTTGCTGTATTTTTGGATATTGGCTTGAGTAAGATAGGGTTTTTGTTGTTCTAAGGTGTCGTTTTTGGTGTAATCATGAAATAAAGCTGCAATTTGAATAGGCAACAAAGGTTTGTTATAATGTCTTGCCATTTTGGTAGCAGTGCGATAAACTCTTATAGTGTGTTCTAACAGCAAAGGATAGTTTTTTAATTTAGTTTCGACAGCTTGACGAATTTTGTGTAACAACATATTATTTTCATTTTTCTTCAAAGTCTTGAAATTTTTTTTTCCAAAGGTGATAATCTTGTTTTTTGAGATTGGTTAAAAACTTTTTTTCACGATAAAAACGATTGAATTTGGTAAACGCGCTTTCTTGAAAGCGATTTAGGGGTTTTACCAATAAAGAACAAAAACCTGCTTGATTAGCTCCTTTGATATCTGTTTGAAGTTGGTCTCCTATCATCAACATTTGTGTGGTTTCCAATTTGAGAAGTTGGCATGCTTTTTGAAAAGCTGTAGGGGATGGTTTTTTGTTTAATAAATTTAAATATATAAAAGTAAAATCATTTTTTAAAACTTTGTGGAGGCGTTTTTTAGAGGCATTAGAAAGAATAACGACTTTGAAAATAAGAGATAATTTAGTTAAAAGGTTTTTAATTTGTTCATCTAAAATATCTTTGTTGCATTCAATTAAAGTATTGTCTAGATCAAAAATTAACGCTTTAATGCCTTGTTTTTGAAACAACTCAAAAGGAATTTGCAAGACACAAGGAAAATAGTGTTGAGGGATGAAAAGTTTGTTGGGGCAAGTCATTTTATTGGACATCTACAATTTTGACTCTAAAAGTGTTTCCAGTTTCGCCGGTAACAAAAACAACATCTCCTATTTGGTGCCCTTTGATATTTTGTCCTAAAGGAGATTCAATCGAAATTTTGTTGTTAAAAGGATCTGCTTCCAAGGTGCTTACTAATTCAATTTCTTGTTGTTGTTTGGTGTGTAAAAGCTCCAAAGATACTTTTTTGCCAATACTTACTTCTCTTTCTTTGGAAACTTTAACTACGCGGACATTTTTTAAAATATTTTGGATTTCTGAGATGCGATGTTCTATTAAAGCTTGTTCGTTTCTAGCAGCATCATAATCAGCGTTTTCGGATAAATCTCCTTGTTCGCGCGCTTCTTTTAAAGCTTCTAAATTTTCTTTTCTTTTAACTTCTTTTAAAAAAGTTAATTCTTTTTTTAATTTTTCTATTCCTGATTGGGTAAGTTCATAAATTTTATTATTCATAAATAAAAGACCTTCTTTTTTTATTTTTTGATGGTTTTTCAAAATTCCTAAATTATTTTTTGAGATAAGAAATAATCAACCCATCACCTACATCTTGAAAAGTGGTGCAAAAATCTGGGTGATTTGTTAAAAAAGTTTTAAAATTATGCATTTTTTTGAAAATTCCTTGATTATTTTTAGTCGTTTTGGCTTTTTTAAAACAACTTAAATTAAGGTTATCAAAAACGATAATGCCTTGTTTTTTGAGTAAAGGAGCATATTTGCAAAATAACTTTTGATATTGGGCTTTGGCAGCATCAATAAAAATTAAATCATATTTTTTTAAATTGCAAGTAGGATAAATTAACGCCTCTTGCCAAATTACATTTATGTGATAGGGAGTTTCTTTTAAAAAGTTTTTAGCTAAATTATAATTTATAAAATCTCTTTCTAAAGTATCAATTTTAGTGCTAAGAGAGCTCATAGCCAAAGCGCTATATCCAATGGCAGTTCCGATTTCTAAAATATTTGTGATTTTGTTTTGTGAAATTACATCAAGTAACAAAGCTAATCCTTGGTCTTGGATAATGGGGATTTTGTTTTCTTGGGCGTATTTTTTTAATTTTTGTAAGTTTTTTTCTTTGTTAAAATCAAACATTTCAATGCTCTTTGTTTGTGTGTAATTTGATATAATCGAGATAATTTTGTAAAATGATGGTTGCTGCAATTTCGTCTTTCATTTGTAAAATTTTGCCCTTTTTTTTGTTATTGGTTTTTAACATTTGGATTGCTTGTACGGTAGATAAACGTTCATCCCATAAAATTACTTTTACTTGCTCAAACTTGTTTTCTAGCGTTTTTTTAAAATCACTACTTATTTTGGCTTTAATTCCTATGTCGTTGTTCATGTGTTTGGGGTATCCCAAAACAATTGTTTTAATTTGATATTGAAAAATGATTTCTTGTAAAGGTGCAATCAATCGATCGTATTTGTGGGTGGCAAAAAAAATAGTTTTGAGGTTTTGGGCAATAATTCCTGTTTGTGATAAAGCAATTCCTAAAGTTTTTTCACCTAAATCCAACCCCAAAGATGCATTATTTTGGCATTTTAACATAATAAAACATTCTCATTTGTCAAAAAATGGTTTGAATGATAAAAATTATTCTTTTTTTCTTGGTTTTGGTTCAACTTCATTTTATCAATTTTTTTGTGTTTTTGGGCAAATAATTTTATTAATAATTGTTTAAAAGATTTGAAAAATAGTGGGTTTGGGGTTTTAAAAGGGTTTAATTTTAATTTTTCTTCCGCTTTGATTATTTTTTTCTTTTTTATTTTGTTGTTTTTTGTCATTTCGAACACCTTTTAACAATTTTTAGGAATTTTGATTATTTTTAATAATTTTAGGAATTTTAGGAATTTTTTCCTTGAGGATTTTTTTATTATAAATTT
>NZ_JSWH01000107.1:0-22099 GCF_000803325.1 Chrysanthemum yellows phytoplasma | reverse complement strand
AATAAATGGTTTTAAAAATTAAAATTTTTGATAATAAAAGAAAAAGGACAAAAAGCAAAGTGCAAATAAAATGCCAAATAGTAGTTTTGTTAAAACCTTTTGCAGGTTGGAATGGTTGAATTTTAATTTCTTTCATATCTTTTATTTGTTTGTTTTGTAAAAATTCTTTAATTTGTGGCATTGGAGTGATATTTTGTTCTTGTAATTTTTGAGACAATTCTTTAATTAAAGGTTCATTTAATTTCACTAAAGCTTTGGCATCAGAAAAACATTTTTTTAAAATATCTCTTTGTAAATCTTCTTTATCTTTAACTGATATCGAATTATAACCAAAAAAAACGTGTTAGTTCTTGGGATTTGTGGAAAGCCTCAACAAAATCAGAACAAACTTTATCAATAGTTGTTTCGCAAATCACTTCTTCAGCAGATTTTCCTGCTAAAAGAACGGTAATTTCTTGGATTAAAGTTTCTTTTAATAAAATATTAGGGGTCTGTTCTTTAGCAAATAAAGTCAATATTTTATCAGAAGAGCGTGGAATTAAAGAAACCGAACTTAAAAAATGAGTGTTTTTGACTTTGCTGATAATTATTTTAGCAGCTGCATGAGTAGCAACAATTTCTTTTTCTTTGTGATTATATGTTTTGGAAGAATTTGTTATCCCTAATAAAACGTTTTCTTTAGCTTGAATAATTGTTTCAGAAGAAATTTTTTGCAATTCTTGTTATTTGTTTTTTTTCTGCTTGAAGCATTGAAGCCTCATTTAAAATGGCTTTGAGTTGAGCACCACTTAATCCTTGGGTTTCTTGGGCTAATTGTTCTAAATTAATATCCTCATCAGCTATTTGTTTGCCTTTAGCACATAATTTTAAAATAGCTTTTCTTGCTTTAAGGTCAGGGAGCAAAACATTAACTACATAATCAAAACGTCCTGGACGAAGCAAGGCAGAATCTAGAGATTCTACTCTGTTAGTAGCAGCTATCAAAATGACATTATTTTCATTATCTTTGGATTTAATCCCATCCATTTGATTTAATAATTCTGTAGTTATTTCTTTTTCTTTTTGGCTAAAATCGTTTCTAGCAATACCAAAAGAATCAATTTCATCAATAAAAATAATGCTTGTTTTATGGGTTTTTGTTTTTTCAAACAAATCTCTTACTTTTTTAGCACCATCACCATGAATTCTTTGCAAAAAATCAGTACCACTAAAAGCATAAAAGGATGAGTCTGATTCACCTGCAAGAGCTTTTACAAGTAAGGTTTTTCCTGTTCCTGGAGGTCCATACAACAAAATTCCTTTAGGAATTTTGGCTCCTGCTTCATGATATTTTTTAGGTTCTTTTAAAAAATCAATAAAACGTTGGAGAAGTTGTTTTTCTTATTCCATCCCTGCCACATCATTAAATTTAGTTTCACTTGAGATTGGCTCAAAATCCGTTTTGTTTTATTGTTTGGAAGATCTTTTTATTCTTTTTTTGGGAGTTTGTTTGGCAATTGTTTCTTGTGATTGTGGTTGTTCGGATTCTTTTTCTGGATTATTTTTTTTGGGTATTGCCCCTTTTACCATTAAATTTGCAAAAAGAAAATAATTCCAAAAAGATATTATAAAAAGGATCAGGCAACATCGCAAAAAGTTCTTTTTTAAAATTATAATCATTGGAGCCATACCCATTCTTCGAGAAATTAAAATTAATTATGAATTCATTATTTTAAATGTGAACATATAAATGTAATAATATAAAGAAGTTTCAAAAAAGTGCAAACTCATTAAAATAAATAAAATTATTGTATGTTAATAATTTAATTATCTAGGTAAAACTTCATCAATTTCCAAACGATTAAATAAAATATGATAATTATCTAATTTTTGACTTGAAAGAAGCCCGAAAGTATCTAAACTTTCAAAAGTAATATCGGAGGCTTTGAGTTGAGTTAAAATTTTATGAGCAGTTTGAGGTAAAAAAGGTTGCAATAAAACTCCTAAAAACCTTAAAGTTTCTACCAAAGAATATAGTGTGTGGTCTAATAGTTGTTGTTTTTCAGGATTTTTAAATAAATTCCAAGGTTCTACCAAATCAATGTATTTATTAGCAAAACGAGCCAAATTCATAATTTCTTTCAAGGCATCTCCTACTTTACAATCTTGCATTTTGAGAAGAACCAAAGGAAGAGTTGCTAAAGCTTGTTTGGATAAATCAAATTTGGGATCTAAATTAGTTGTAATTAAAGTTTTGGATAAATTATTTTGGCGATAACTTTTTACCATCCCAAAAACTCTATGAACTAAATTTCCCAAAACATTAGCTAGGTCACTATTGTGCCTTTCTACTAACAATTCATAAGTGATATTACCATCTTGAGCATAAGGAATTTCTGATAGAACAAAATAACGAATGGAATCCACCGGAAAATATTTTAACAAATCATCAACGTACAAAACGTTACCTTTAGATTTAGACATTTTATTTTTATCAAACAAAATCCATGGATGGGTTAAAAACTGTTTGGGTAGTGAAATTTCAAGTGCCATCAATAAAATAGGCCAGTAGATAAGGTGAAACCTTAAAATATCTTTACCAATAACATGCATATCACAGGGCCAATATCGATTAAACTGACTATTTTTGGATGTAGGATTGTAGTCTAGTCCGGTTAGATAATTGCTTAGAGCATCAATCCAAACATAAATAACGTGTTTGGGGTCAAAAGGAACGGGAATGCCCCACTTGAAAGAAGTTCTAGAAACAGACAAATCTGCTAATGGTTCTTTTAATAAATTTAACAGCTCTTTTCTTTGGGCATCAGGTTTAATTAAGGAGGGATTGTTTTCTAAATATTGCAATAACTGGGCTTGATATTTGGAAAGCTTAAAAAAATAAGTTTCTTCGCTGATTAAAATAGGAGTTTCACCATTAAAAGTTTTTCCATCAATTAAATCTTTGGCAGCCACATAAGATTCTTCAGCAACTGAATAAAGCCCTTGATATTTTCCTAAATAAATATCTCCTTGTTGCCATAACTTGTAAAAGATGGCTTGAACTGTTTGTTTGTGGTGGGGATTGGTAGTTTTTGCAAATTTATCGTAACTTACTTGCATTAAATCATAAATTCTTTTAATTTCCAAAGATATTTGGTCTACGTATTCTTGGGGATTTTTGCCTTGTTGCAAAGCTTTGGCAGCAATTTTTTGTCCGTGTTCATCGGTTCCTGTTTGAAACAAAACATCAAATCCTTCTAGGCGTTTGAAACGAGCAATGGCATCAGCTAAAATAGATTCGTAAACGTTTCCAATGTGCGGAATGCCAGAAGCATAGGCAATTGCTGTGGAAAGAAAAAATTTAGGTTTTTGGTTGGGGGTTGTTTTCATAAAAACTCCTTAAATAAATGGTGACAAAAATATTTTTTAATTGTGGGTTGTTGGGAAAAATCTGCATGTGGTTTGGGAAATCAAATCAAGATTGGGGGTTTTTGATTTTGTATTGGTGATAAATTTCTTTTTTGTTAATGTTTCTTTCTTGAGCAACTTTGCTAAAAGCCTCTTTTTCGTTAAAGCCTAATTTAAGGTAAAAAAGAACGTGATCGTTTATGCTTAGAGCAAGCAAATGTTCGTTGGGGTTGGGGTTGCCTGCAACAACAATGACATATTCGCCCTTATTAATTAAATCAAATTCTAAAATAGAGTCAAGATTGCCATTGATAATGGTTTCGAATTTTTTAGTCAATTCGCGCGCTAAAGAAATTTTTCTATTACCATATAATTTATGTATTAAAAGTAAAGTCTTTTTAATTCTATGAGGAGATTCGTAAATAACAAGACTTTCTGAGGCGTTTTTATATTGGAGTAAATATTTTTCCAAAGCTTGAGACAAACGGGGTAAAAAAGCCAAAAAGATAAAAGGTGAGGGGATGGCAGAAGTCATAAAAGCAGTTAAAAAAGCAGATACTCCTGGAATCGCTACCACATTAAAACCATGTTTTTGCACTTCACAAACCAAAGAAAACCCAGGATCACTAATAAGAGGAGTGCCTGCATCACTAATTAAGGCAATATTTTTTCCTTGTGATAAAAGTTCTAAAATTTGAGGTAGCCTTCTTGTTTGATTGTGTTCATAATAAGAAAGTAAAGGTGTTTGGATTTGATAAGTGTGTAAAAGTTTTTTGGCTCTTCTAGTATCTTCTGCTAAAATTAAAAAAACTTCTTTTAAAGTGGCAAGTGCTCTTAAGGTGATGTCTTCTAAATTGCCTATTGGAGTTGCTACCAAATATAAAGTAGGTTTGGCGTTGAAAAAACTTTGTTGTTGAAATAACATATTTTTTACCTTATTTGTTGGGTTTGGGTGTGTGCAAAATTTTATATTGCTTTAAATAGTGGGGTGCAAATTTTTAAAGATTTAAAATGAAAGTCTTTGGGCTTCTAATTGAATTAACAAAGCCATGAAAAGATTTTCTTGATTAGATAATATATTTTGTTTTTTGTAAATTTGGTGAATAATTTTTAAAATATTAAAAGTGGTTGGAAGGGGTAGGGTTTGATAGTATTTTTGATATTCTGGATTTGTTAAAATTTGTGTTTTGGAAAAATAAATGGGTGTTTTGGAGTTAGGTGTTTTTTCATATAAAATATCAGAAAAAAAACGTAATAACACTGATAAAAAATCATTTAAAAAATGAGGACAAGAGATAAGTTTTGCAAGCAGAGGAGAGGCAAAAACTGCTAATTTTAATGAAATTGTTTTTGGGAATTGAATAAGAAAATCCAAAAAAAATTGTTTAAAATTTTGATAATAATCGCTGGCAATAAATAAATCCATTTGATCGGAATTTTTATTTATTAAATTACTTAAGGAAAAATCAAAAGCATCTATTTGGGATTTGGTTTTAGAGTCTAAATTTTGTGATTTTGCATCCACAGTATCAGAGATATTAATAATTTGACAACGAGAAACTATGGTTGGTAAAACTTGTTCTAAATTATTTGTTAATAAAAAACCTATAGTATTGTTGTTGGAAGGATTTTCAAAAAAATGCAATAAACTGTTGGAAGTTTGGGTAGTTATTTTTTCTATTTCTTCAATTACATAAATTCTTTGGGTTCCGAATAAAGAAGTTTGCAAAAAGTTTTTTTGAAATTGCAAAATTTGTTCTTTGGTAAAAAGATGGTTTTGTTTGGTTAAATAATAAAAATTGGGGTATTGCGAATTAAGTAAGGTATCTTTTTTCAAAAGATGAGGGTCATGAGGTTTGAAAATAAGATAGGCAAGTCCCAAAACAAATAATTTTTGTTGGGAAAGAGTGGAGCCAACAACTAAATAAAGATGGGCGAGTTTATTATTTTGGATAATTTGGTTAAATTTGGCTAACAAAGATTGGGTTTTGTTCATAATTCTATTTGAAAGACTTCTTTGAGTTTTTGTTCAATGATGTTATAAATGTTTTCCAAGGGCTTGCTTGCATCAATTAAAAAAATTCTTTTTTGTTGGTCTTTTTGACAAAGGTCAAGGTAGCCTTTGCGTACTTTTTTATGAAAAGACAGTTTTTGCAAATCAAACGAATTAATTTCTTTAGATCTAAATTGTTTGACTCTTTGAATGCCTATTTTAGGGTCTAAATCTAGATAAAAAGTAATGTTGGGCATGTAATTTAGAGCAAAATTATTAATATTTAAAACAAAATCTTGACTTAAACCGCGAGCATAAACTTGATAAGCTATAGTCGAATCTAAATAACGATCACAAATAACTATTTTGTTTTGTTGTAAAGCAGGAATAATTAATTTGCTTAAATGTTCTGCTCTATCTGCTGCAAATAACAAAGCCTCAGTGTAGAAATCTATTTGTTTGTTAGAAGAATGCAACAAAATATTTCTAATTACTTCATTAAATAAACCGCCACCAGGTTCTTTGGTTAAAAAACACGAATATTTTTTACTTAATTTTTCAAATAAATAACGTGAATGGGTGGTTTTTCCGGTGCCTTCACAACCTTCAAAAGAAATAAACATTTATTATAAATTCTCCTTTTTGTGTATTTTTATTTATTGTCACAAAATCAATAAAAAATTTTTTTTAAAACTAAGGCTTTAGCAGGAGCCAAAAGGGTGGCTTTTTTAGTTGTGTTGCCTAATAACATCGCTTGAAATTGTTCCAAAGAAAGTTTATTTTTACCAATTTCAATTAAACTTCCTACCAAAAAACGAATCATATATTTTAAAAAACCGTTTCCATGAAAAACTAAAATATATTTGTGTGAAGTTTCTTTGAGAAAGGCTTGAAAAATGGTTTTAAAAAAATTTTTAGGTTGGGTCTCACTAGTAAAAGCAAAAAAATTATGGGTGCCTTCAATAAATTTTAGGGCTTTGGTGATTTTATCAAAATCAAGTTTGTCAGCAAAAATTTGAAAATGATGGTTAAAAGCGTTGAGAGGTTTTTTGGAAAAAACATATTGATAAATTTTTGATTTCGCTGAATAACGAGCATGAAAATTAGGAGTGGCAAAGTTCATTTGTCTAACTCTAATATCAGGAGGCAAAAAATAATTAAGAGTTTTTTGGAAATGTGTGGGTTTTAGAAAAAAAGTGGTTTGGAAATGGAGGGTTTGCCCTTGGGAATGGACTCCTTTATCGGTTCTACTAGCTGCAAAATTAGGGATGTTTTGATGGGTCATTTTTTTTAAAGCTTTTTCAAAAGTTTGTTGAACGGTTATTTTTTGAGGTTGTTTTTGATATCCATAATAACAAGTGCCATCATAGCTTAAAATTAATTTATAAAAAAAGTGTTGCAAAAATGCCTCCTTGTGTAACTACAAAATATTTATTAAGAATTTAAAATGGGAAATAAGGAGTGAAGAAAAAAGGGGTTAATATTAAAAAAAACCTCCTTAATCCTTAAGATAAGAAGGTTTTGATAATTTAAGTTTTTTGAGCAAGAACCTAAAAATGCTCGGTTAATTGTTATTAAACAAAAGCAATAATTGCCATTGGAGCACCATCACCACGACGAGGAACAGTTTTAATAACTCTAGTATATCCACCTGGACGATCAAGATATTTAGATGAGATATCTTTAAATAGTTTTTGCAAAACTGTAGTGTCATCGTTGATTTTTTCATCAAAAAGATGTCTTTTGGCTTGGCGTCTAGTATGCAAAGTATTTTTTTTAGATAAAGTAACCATTTTATCAGCTAATTTTTGTAATTCTTTAGCTTTGGATTCAGTTATCATAATTTTTTCTTGCACAATTAAATCAGTCATTAAAGTTCTTAACAAAGCTCTTCTTTGAGATTTATTGCGTCCTAATTTGCTAAAAGGCATAAAATTTATCTGTCCTTTCTATTTTCTAATGTGTTTTTTAGTTTTAATGTTTGTCTTTGTCTTCTTCAACGCTGTGATGCAAAACTTCTTTAAGATAATCATTGAATTCTAAACCGTATTCTAAAAATTTATCTTTTAATTCTTGGAAAGATTTTCGTCCTAAGCTTTTAAGTTTGACAACTTCTTTTTCACTTAATTTTACTAAAGCAGCAACTGTGTCAATCCCTGCTCTTTTAAGACTGTTAAAAAGCCTTACAGATAAATCTAGTTGTTCAATTTCTAAATCTAGTACGTAATTGTGAGCTTCTTTTTTAGATTCAGAAACAAATTCTACATGAGCAGGTTTTTGGCTTAATTCTACTAAAACATTAAAATGATCTACTAAAATGCTAGCTGCAGTTGCTAAAGCTTCTTTAGCTAAAAGAGCGCCGTTAGTGGTAATTTCAATAGTTAATTCGTCTTTGTTGCCTAATTTTTTTTCTACTTGATAAGAAACATTGACAACAGGAGTAAATAAAGAATCAATTGCAATAACGCCTACTTGATTTTCGCCGTGAACTTTGTTGTCTTTGGCGCCAACATAACCAATGCCTTTTTTAAGGGTAACTGTCATATGAAAGCAAACATCATCAGAAAGAGTGGTAATGTAATGATCGGGGTTGATGATTTTAACTCCTGCAGGCAGTTCGAAAGAAGAAGCGGTTAGGCGTTGTGGTCCTTTGGCAATTAGTTCTAGTTTTTCTTCAAAATCATCTGATTCGTCGTCTACGGCAAAAACAATTTTTTTTAAATTTAAAATAATTGTCATGACATCTTCATAAACGCCAGGAATAGTGGTAAATTCTTGTTCTACTCCTTGAATTTTAACATTTACAATAGCAGTACCAGGCAAAGAAGATAACAAAACTCTTCTTAGAGCGTTTCCTACAGTAATGCCGTATCCTCTTTCTAAAGGTTTAATGATGAATTTCCCAGAAATGGGATTTTCATCAATTTCTTCAACAAAAAAAGGTTTAATAAATTTAATATTTTTCATAATTACTCCTTGAAATGTCGAACAAGATTATTATCCTCTAGGAGGTTTTGGCGGTCGACAACCATTATGTGGTACTGCAGTAACATCTTTAATAGCAGTAATTTCTAATCCTGTTGCTTGCAAAGAACGGATAGCTGCTTCTCTTCCGGGACCTGGTCCTGTAATGAAAGTTTCTACTTTAACCATTCCGTGTTCCATCGCTGCTTTGGCAACTGCTTCAGCGGCTAATTGTGCTGCAAAGGGAGTTGATTTACGACTTCCTTTAAAACCCAAAGCACCTGCACTACTCCAAGTAACAGCATTACCGTTAAGATCAGTGATAGTAACGATAGTGTTGTTAAAAGTGGTATGAATATGTGCAATTCCTAAAGGAACATTTTTTTTAACTTTGCGTTTGGTAGTTTTTTTTCTTGCCAATGCCTTTCTCCTTTATTATTTTTATTATTTAGTTAATTTTATTATTTTTTCTTACCAGCAATTGCTTTAGGTTTACCTTTAACAGTGTGAGCATTGTTTCTGGTTTTTTGTCCTCTTACAGGCAATCCTTTACGGTGGCGTAGCCCTCTGTAAGCTCCAATTTCCATTAAACGTTTAATATTTAAAGTAACTTCACGTCTTAGGTCGCCTTCTACGTTGTATTTAGTAATTTCACTACGTAAAGCTGATAATTGCTGTTCGGTTAAATTTTTAACTCTAATATTTTGGTCAATGTTTAACTCGTTTAAAATTTTATGAGATAATTTATTGCCTAAACCATAAATATAAGTTAGTGCAATTACTACTCTTTTGTCGCTTGGAATATCTATTCCTGCAATTCGCGCCATAAATATCTCCTTTTATCCTTGTCTTTGATTGTGTCTACGATTTTTTTTATTGATAACATAAATGCGTCCTTTACGACGAACAATGATATCATCTTCACTGCGTTTTTTAACTGAAGCTCTAACTTTCATAATCTTTTCTCCTTACTTAAAACGATAAGTGATTCGTGCTCGTGTAGGGTCGTATGGTGATAATTCAATTCTTACTTTATCACCAGGTAAAATGCGTATGTTGTTGATACGTATTTTACCAGAAACATAAGCGATAATCGTTTTTTTATTTGGAAGCTCTACTTTAAATTTATCATTTGATAATAATTCAACAACTTTAGCTTCGATTTCAATTTTGGATTCAGTTTCGTTTAAATTGTTTTTTGACATTCAAAGTGATTCCTTTAATTTTGATTTCTGGGTTTGGGGGTGGTTGTGATGTAATTTGGTAAAATGAAAAACATATTATGCAAGTATTTCGTATCCTGTAGGAGTTACTAAAACTGTGTGTTCAAAATGAGCACTTAGACTTTTGTCTGTGGTAACTACAGTCCAATTATCTTGCAAAATAGCAATTTCGGGATTTCCTAAAGTAAGCATTGGTTCTACACAAAAAGTCATTCCTGGTTGTAGGATTGCGCCTTCGTGGGGTTTGCCAAAATTAGGAATATAGGGTTCTTCGTGCAAAGATGTACCAATACCATGTCCGGTAAATTCTTCTACGATGCCTAAATTATTGTTTTTGGCAAAAAGTTCAATGGCATGAGAAATGTCAGAAAAATGATTTTGGGGTTTAATTTGCAAAAGACCTTGAAATAAGGCTTTTTGAGTAAGTGCAAGCAAGTTTTGAGTAGTTTGGCAAACAGTTCCTACAGCATAAGAATAAGCACAATCAACATAATAACCTTGATAGTTAATTCCTAAATCTAAGGTAATGATATCACCTTGTTTAAGGATGGTTTTTTTGGAAGGAATGCCGTGAACTACCACTTCATTAACTGAGGCACAAATATGTTTGGGAAATCCGTTGTAACCTTTAAAAGCAGAAATAACACTTTTTTTTTGATAAAAATTCTTAGCTAATAAATCTAGATCAAAAGTTGACATTCCTGGAATAACAAAGGAAGCAAGCAATCTGTGGGCTTCGTTAATGATTTTTCCTGCTTGTTTCATGATAGCAATTTCATGAGGAGTTTTGATGGAAATCATTTGCGGTCTGTTTCTAAAACTTCTAAAATCATTTTAGTAACTTGGTCGATGTTTTGCATACCATCTACTTCAAAAAGTTGATTTTGTTCGCGATAATATTGCACTAATGGCAATGTTTCTTGATTAAACACTTTGAGGCGTTTAAGGAAGGTTTCTGGTTTGTCATCTTCTCTTTGAATTAAGGTTTTTTGGTCTTTGTCACAAATACCTGGAGTTTTGGGAGGAATGTTTTCGATGTGATAAACCTTACCACATTCGGGACAAATTCTGCGTCCTACAATTCTTTTCATTAAATCTTGGGTGCCAGCGTTAAAATAGATGACTTTAGTTAAAAATAAATGAGAGTTTTTGAAAAAATCATCCAAAAAACGAGCTTGCAAAACATTGCGGGGAAAACCGTCTAATAAAAAATCTTTAGTAGCGATGTCCTTAGACAAGTAATCAGCTATCATTTGGTTAGTAATGTCGTCAGGAACTAAAAGTCCTTGAGCAATAAATTTTTTACTTAAAATGCCTAATTCAGTATTTTCTTTAAAATTTTTACGAAAAATATCGCCTGTTGCAATGTGGTTAATTTTTAAAATATCTGATAAAACAGAAGCTTGAGTCCCTTTACCAATTCCGGGCGGTCCTAATAATATTAGTATCATATTGTCTTGTTTGCTTAATTAAAATAATTTTTGATATTCTTTTTTGTTGGCAGTAGCTTTGATGCGTTGGATAGTTTCAAGGGCTACACTAACAATAATAAGCAAACTGGTTCCTCCTAATTTCATATCTTTCAAACCTAAAAAATGTTCCATAAGAATAGGTGTTACAACAAGAGCAGCAATAAAAACAGTTCCTAAAACAGTGATTTTAAATAAGGTATTAGCTAAATAACGAGTAGTTTGTTCACCTGGTCTTAAACCTGCAATATAGGCATCTTGTTTGGATAAATGTTCTGAAATATCTTCAGGATTGACATTCATAAAAGCAGAAAAGAAAGAAAAAACAATTACTAACAAGACTAAAAAGCCTATGGCAAAAAAGTTAATTTGGTTTTCAGGAAAGTTAGTTTTGGCAAAAAAATCTACTAATTCTGTAAATTTTGTATTCCCAATAACTCCTGCTAACATCTGGAAAGGTTGCAATAAAGCAGATGCCAAAATAACTGGCATAACTCCTGCACTATTAATTTTTAATGGAATGTAGCTTTTCCCTTGCACTTGATTGCGCGCATAATTGATAGGTATTTTTAAAGATGTTATTTGCACAACTACAGTAAAAATTAAAAATAAGAGAAGTAAAAGAACAATACATGCAAAATTAAAAGTTTTCAAAGTTAAAAAATTGTTTTGAGATAAATATGATTCGTTCAGATTTACAAATAGATTAATTAGGCTGTGGCTCATCGAAACAACAATTAAAATAGAAGTCCCGTTTCCAATACCTTTGGAATTGATAAGGTCAGCAAACCAAATTAAAATAGCAACTCCTGCAGTAGCAATTAAAGCTAACAAAAACAGTTGGCTTGTACTTATTGATGTGACAAAAAGTTTTGAATAACTGTTCAAAAAAGCAAAAGATTGCCCAAAAGCAAACAATAAGGCAAGACTACGTGTTAAAAGATTAAGTTTGCGTTTGCCCATTTGTCCTTGGTCTTTCCATTCGCGACAAATAGGAAGAAGTTTTTGCAAAAATTGCACTACAATGGAAGCAGTGATGTAAGGAGTGATTCCCAATCCAAAAAGAGTACCAGCATTTATGGAAAAAACCCCAAAAAGTTTGGACAAATCAAGGGATTTAGTATTAATAAAAGGAAGAGGCCAAGAAGTTCCTAAACAAACAATAGAAATAATAAATAAGGTAAAAAAGATTTGAAACATTAATTTACGATTGCCTAAAACTAATTTTAATTGACGTTTCATCTTTAAATTACCTCTATATTTCCACCAACTGCTAAAATGGCTGCTTGAGCTTGTTTGGAGAATTTTGAAGCTTTTACGACTAATTTTTTAGTGAGAGTTCCTTGCGCCAAAACTTTAATACCACATAATTGGTCTTTAATTATTTTTTTTTCTAACAATAATTGAGGAGTAACAACGGTATCTTGAGGAAAGTTTTCTAGAGTTTTAAGGTTAAGAAGGGCGTATCTTTTTTGGGCAAAGTTGTGAAATCCTCTTTTAGGAATTCTTTGAAAAAAAGGGATTTGTCCGCCTTCAAAGCCGGGACGCAAAGTTTTTCCTGAACGTGCTAATTGTCCTTTGTGTCCTTTACCAGAAGTTTTACCAGTGCCACTACCAGGTCCACGTCCTAAACGTTTAGTGGATTTACGAGCATTAGTCACCGGTTTTAGTGTGTGTAACATTATTTTTGCTCCTTTGTATCAGAAACTTTTTCAACTACAACAAGATGACTGATGGTTTTAATCATTCCATGGATGGCTGGAGTGTCATCTTTAATAACTTGATTGTTAATTTTTTTCAAACCTAGACAGTGAGCGGTTTTAATTTGATTAACACGACAAGCAATAAGGCTTTTGGTAAGAGTAATTTTTAATTTCATTGTTCTTTTTTCGCTAAAGTGATGCCTCTTAATTTAGCTACTTCTTCTTTAGTGCGTAAACTTTGTAATCCATCCATTACTGCTCTTATTACGTTAATAGAGGTGCGTGAACCAAAAGTTTTAGTAAGAACATCATTAATGCCTACTAATTCTAAAATAGTTCTAGCAGCTTTTCCTCCAGCAACAATTCCAGTTCCTTTGGAAGCTGGTTTTAAAAAAAACTTAGACGCTCCAAAACGTCCAATAGTGTCATGAGGAATAGTAGTTCCTGTAATAGGAATGCGAACTAATTGTTTTTTGGCTTTTTCTAAAGCTTTTTTAATAGCTTCTACAATTTCTTTAGCTTTAGCGGTGGCGAAACCAATTTGCCCTTTTTTATCGCCAACAACTACCAAAGCAGAAAAACGAAAACGAGCACCGCCTTTAACTACTTTAGTAATACGATTAATTTTAACAACTTTTTCTTCTAAAAGAGGGGCTTTTTTGTTAAATTCTTTCTTTATTGCTTTCATTTTGCTTTTCTCCTTTAAAACTGTAAGCCTGATTTACGACAAGCATCAGCTAAGGCTTTGATTTTGCCGTGATACAAATACCCTGATCTATCAAAAACAACATTTTTAATGCCTTGGGCTAAGGCTTTTTTAGCGATAAGAGCGCCTACTGCTTCAGCGGCTTTGATGTTGGATCCCAAAACATTGGATTCTTTGCTATTAGCGCTGCATAGAGTTGTTTGTTGGGTGTCATCAATTATTTGCACATAAAGAAATTTATTAGATCTAAAAACATTTAAACGTGGTCTTTGTGATGTGCCTGAAACAATTTTTCTAAGGCGAAGATGACGTTTTTTACGAAGCACGTTAGAGGATTGTTTTGTTATCATAACTTATTTTTAGTCCTTTCTTGTTTTTTTAGCGCTTTTCCCAGCTTTTTGTCTAACGTATTGTCCTACGTAGCGGATTCCTTTACCTTTGTAAGGTTCTGGTTTACGTAGTTTTACGTTTTTGGCAGCAAATTCGCCGACAAGTTGTTTGTCAATTCCTTTGATAACAATTTCTGTGTTTTGGTTAACTACCACTTCTAGATTATCAGGAATGGCAACGCTTACAGGATGAGAAAAACCCAAAGATAAAATTAGTTGTTTATCTTTAATTTGAGCACGATAAGCTAACCCTACAATTTTTAAGGTTTTTTGAAAGCCTTTGCTTACGCCTTCTACCATATTGGAAAGTAAGGCTCTAGTGGTGCCGTGAATTTTTTTCATAAAAATTTCATCATTAGGGCGTTTTACTGTGATGACTTTGTTTTCATTAGTGATTGTTAATCTGTGATTGAATTGATATTCTAATTTGCCTTTAGGGCCTTCAACTGAGATAAAATTTCTATCTTTGATATCAACTTTAACCGCATTAGGGACTTCAATTGCTTTGTTTCCTACGCGTGACATAATTTTCTCCTTTATCTCCTTTAACTACTTTTGATTTGGCAATTAATTACCAAATATAAGCTAAAACTTCGCCACCAACTTGAGAAAGGCGAGCTTGAGCATCTGTTAGAATTCCTTTAGAAGTAGAAACCAAAGCAACTCCTAAACCGTTGAGCACTTTAGGAATTTGTTCTGCTGATGCATAAACTCTAAGTCCTGGTTTGGAAACTCTTTTTAAGCCTTTAATAACTCTTTCTTTGTTGGGAGCATATTTCAAACTAATAATTATTTCGCGAGATGACTGAGGTAGATAAAAATCTTTAATAAAACCTTCTTTTTTTAAAACTGCTAAAATTTCTAATTTTAACTTAGAAGCAGGTACTAACACTTTTAAATGTGACATTTGATTGGCATTACGAATGCGTGTCAGCATATCTGCAATAGGGTCTGTCATAACCATGTTTGAGCCTCCTTTTTACCTTTACCAACTAGTTTTTCTGACTCCAGGTAATTTACCTTGATGAGCTAACTGCCTAAAATTAATGCGGGAAATGCCGAATTTACGAATGTATCCGCGTGGTCTTCCATCAATAGAATCTCTGTTTTTTAAACGTACAGGTGATGCTTTGGCAGGAATTTGAGACAACCCAGCATAGTCAGCTTTTTTTTTAAGTTCTAAGCGTAGTTTGGCATATTTTAAAACTAGCTCTCTTTGTTTTTGATCTTTTACGATTTTGGATTTTTTAGCCATAAGTAATAGTTCCTTTAATTTTTAAACGGCATACCATAAAGCTCTAAAAGCTTTTTGGCTTGAGTGTTATTTTTGGCAGTAGTTACAATGATGATATCCATGCCACGAATTTTTTTAACTTTGTCGATATTAATTTCTGGAAAAACGATTTGTTCTTTTAATCCTAGAGCGTAATTGCCTCTGCCGTCAAAAGATTTACCAGAAATGCCTCTAAAATCTCTTACGCGGGGGAAAACTAAACGAGTTAGTTTGCATAAAAACGCCTCTTTGCGGGCTCCTCTTAAAGTCACTTTAGCTCCAATTGGCATGCCTTCACGTAATTTGAAATTAGAAATAGCTTTTTTGGCTTTAGTGATAACAGGGCTTTGTCCGCTTAATAATTTTAATTCTTCTACTACATCATCCAAAACTTTAACATTAAAAATAGCATCGCCTACGCCCATATTGATGACAACTTTTTCTACTTTTGGGACTTGCATAACGGATTTATAATTAAAAGTTTCCATTAAGGTGGCAGTGATTTTGGAATAGTCTAGAGTATTTTCTTTTTTCATTGACATTGATGCAAAGCCTCCTTAATTTTTTTCGTCTAATGTTTGATTTGATTTTTTAGCATAACGAACTTTTTTACCTGATTGTATGCGAATTCCTACTTTAGTGGGAGTTTGTGTTTGGGGGCAAACTAAAGCTACATTAGAAACATGAATGGGAGCTTCTTGTTTAACGATGGTGCCCTTTTCTTCGTTTTGGGAAGGGGGTTGGTGTTTGATTTTGATGTTGACACCTTCAACAATAATTTTTTGAGTTTTGGCAAAAACTTTTAATACTTTGCCTGTTTTAGTCATTTTTTTACCTGATTCGTCTGTTACAAAACGATCTTTGCCAGCTAAAATAGCTACTGTTTCTCCTACTTTAATACGCATTGAGTTGTCTCCTTACAAAACTAATTGGGCTAAAGAAACTATTTTGGAAAATTTCTTATCACTCAATTCTCTAACTACTGGACCAAAAATACGGGTGCCAATAATATTTAAATCTTCTTTTAAAAGTACTACAGCATTGTCGTCAAATTTAATGTAAGAGCCATTTTTACGTCTTAGACCTTTTTTGGTGCGTACAATGACAGCTTTTAGAACGTCATGTTTTTTAACTGTACCAGAACCTGATTTAACAGTTACTAATACAATATCTCCGATATTTACATGACTACGACGAGTGCCTCCTAAAATACCAATAACTAAAACTTCTTTAGCACCGCTGTTGTCAACTACAACTAAACGACTTTCTCGTTGAATCATATCAAAATCTCCTTACTTTGCGCTCTTTGCATGGGAAAGAATTTTGAATAATCGAAATCTTTTAGTTTTAGAAAGAGGTCTTGTTTCCATAAAATTAACTAAATCGCCTGGTTTGGCTTCTTGATTTTCATCATGGACGTGGAATTTTTTCGATTGTTTCACTCTTTTGCCATATAAAGGGTCTTTTTTGTAAATATCAACAATAACAGTAATGGTTTTATCCATTTTATCTGAAACTACTTTACCTACGAAAGTTTTTCTAAAATTGCGTTGCATTATTGTTGCTCCTCCTTGATAGTTTCTACAGTGTCATCTAAATCAGGGGTAGTTGGTTGTGGGGTTGGGCTTTGATTTGATAAAACAGGTTTGGCAGTGGAAGTGACAAAAGTTGGAGTAGTGGCTGTTTGTTGATTGCTTTTTTGGGTTAGGATTGTTTTGATGCGAGCAATGGTTTTTTTAAGCTTTTTGATTTTGGCAGTGTTAGTGAGTTTGCCTAAAGCTAATTGAAAACGCAAATCAAACAGTTCTTGTTTTAACTTGTCTACTTTGTTTTCTAATTCTTCTGGATTTAATTTTAAAATTTCTTGAGTTTTCATACTTCAGCACCTTTTTTAACGATTTTAGTTTTAATCGGTAGTTTGTGAGACGCAAGTCTTAAAGCTTCCATTTCTACTTTGGAAGAATTAGTGGTGTCTTTAACTTCGAACAAAACTTTACCTGTTTTTACCACAGCTACCCTTTCTTCAGGAGAACCTTTACCAGAACCCATTCTTACTTCTAAAGGTTTTTTAGTTAAGGATAGATGTGGGAAAATGTTGATCCACACTTTTCCTGTTCTTTTCATGTAACGTGTCATTGCAATACGAGCGGCTTCAATTTGTTTGTTAGTGATAAAAGCACCTTCTTTGGCAACCAAAGCGTGGTTTCCGTTGGCAATAACGTTTTTACCTTTTGATTTTCCTTCAAAACTAACGCGGTGAGGACGACGATATTTAGTTCTTTTTGGCATTAACATGATTATTGTTGCCTCCTTTGAAATTGCGAGGGCGTCTGTTAGGAGTGTTAGAAGATTGGGAAGCAAACGGTTTTCTAGTGTCTAGAATGGTTTGTCCTGGTAAAACTTCACCGTGGAAAATCCATACTTTAATTCCTAAAACTCCATAAGTAGTGTGAGCTTCAACAGCAGCGTAATCGATGTCTGCTCTTAGAGTGTGTAGAGGAACTCTGCCTTCGGCATGTCCTTCGCTACGAGCTATTTCAGCACCACCCAAACGACCAGAAATTAAAGTTTTTACTCCTTTGGCACCAGCTTTTAGGGCTTTTTGGATTGCCATTTTTTGAACACGGCGGAAAAACATACGATTTTCTAGTTGTTCAGCCATATTTTGAGCAATTAATAAAGCGATTTTATCAGAGTTTTTAACTTCTAACACGTTAAGATTAACGTCTTTTTGGGTAAGTTCTTTGAGTTTGGCAACTAATTTGTTGCGTGTATCGCCATCTTTTCCAATAATAACGCCTGGTTTAGCGGTGTGGACAGAAATAGTGATACGGTTTTTATTTTTTTCTTTTAGGCGTTCAATGTCAATTTGACTGATAGCACTTTTTTTAGTAAAATTATTGATTAGTTTACGAATTAAAAAATCTTCTTTAATTAAATTAGGAATTTCTTTATCATTAACACACCATTGAGATTCCCAAGTTCTAATAATGCCTAATCTTAAGCCGTTAGGATTAGTTTTTTGACCCACTTTGTTCTTCCTCCTTTGATGTTTGCAAGTTTGTGCTAGAAGTTATTACTAAAGTAATGTGGCTGGTTCTTTTTTTAATCATATCACCAGAACCTTTAGCTCTTGGAAACATACGTTTTAAACGCAAACCTTCGTTGACAAAAACTTCTTTAACATAAAGTTGTTCGCGGTTTAATTTTAAATTATTAACAGCATTGGAAACAGCACTGTTTAAAAGTTTTAAAATAACGGGAGCAGCTACTTTAGGGGTAAAAGTTAAAATGGCTTGAGCTTGTGCAATATTTTTTCCTCGAATTAAATCAACAACTAAACGTGCTTTTCGAGGGGCGATTGAAACTTTTCTAGCAATCGCTTTGGCGTTTTTGGTTTCCATAGTTATTCCTTCCCATTATTTTATTTTTTTTGGATTTTTTTGTCTTTTTTGTTGTGTCCGCGGTAAGTACGTGTAGGGGAAAATTCACCTAACTTATGTCCTACCATGTTTTCTGTAATGTAGACTGGAATGTGTTCGCGTCCGTTATAAACAGCGATTTTGTGTCCTACAAAAATAGGTGTGATTGTAGAACTGCGTGACCAAGTTTGGATCACTTTTTTGTTTTTTAAGTTTTTTTGTTTTTCTATTTTTGCTAATAGATGGCTAGCAACAATAGGTCCTTTTTTAACTGAACGTGGCATATTAACAACTCCTTATTTTGTACGACGTCTAATAATTAAAGCATTAGATGCTTTTTTACGGTCACGAGTTTTGACCCCACGAGCTTTTTTGCCCCAAGGTGTCATTGGTGATTTGCGTCCAATAGGAGCTCTACCTTCACCACCGCCATGAGGGTGATCGTTCGGGTTCATCGCAGAACCTCTTACTGTTGGTCTTATTCCTAAGAAACGTTTTTTGCCTGCTTTACCGTAATTAATTAGT
The DNA here is from genome assembly GCF_000803325.1 of Chrysanthemum yellows phytoplasma. Classification (NCBI taxonomy): domain Bacteria; kingdom Bacillati; phylum Mycoplasmatota; class Mollicutes; order Acholeplasmatales; family Acholeplasmataceae; genus Candidatus Phytoplasma; species Chrysanthemum yellows phytoplasma. The sequence continues at coordinate 3,045 of NZ_JSWH01000107.1, read as the reverse complement.
TTATAAGATTCGTTGCCGATCTCTCCAATAGTAGCACGACAAGTTCCAAGAACTTTGCGAACTTCGCCTGATTGAAGACGTAATAGCACGTATTTGTCTTCTCTACTAATAATTTGACAAAAAGAACCAGCACTACGAGCAATTTGTCCGCCTTTACCTGGTTTTAATTCGATGTTATGAACAGTGGTTCCTACTGGAATATTCATTAAAGAAAGGCAATTGGCAACTTTAATATCTGCTTCTTTACCAGAGACAATTTGCATCCCTACTGTAAGTCCTTTAGGAGCAAGAATGTATCTTTTTTCGCCGTCTAAATAGTGAATTAAAGCGATGTTAGCACTGCGGTTTGGATCGTATTCAATGGTAGCTACTTTGCCAACAATGTTATCTTTGTTTCTTTTAAAATCAATTAAACGGTATTTTCTTTTAACGCCGCCGCCACGATGTCTTACTGTAATTTTACCTTGGTTGTTGCGTCCGGCTTGGTCTTTATGAGATACCAATAATCTTTTTTCAGGAGTTTGAGTGGTGATTTCTGAAAAAGCAGAAACACTCATATTACGACATCCATTTGTAGTAGGCTTATATTTTTTAATTGCCATAATTTATACCTGCCTTGTATTTTTTTAATCGTTAATCGTTGTTTTGGTTGGGTTTGAGTTTATTCGTTAGCAAGGATTTCGATTTTTTGTCCCGGAGCTACTTTACAAATAGCTTTTTTATAACCCGAAGTATAGCCTTCGAATTTACCTTTTCTTTTGAATTGTGGTAAAACGTTGCGAGTGTTAACTGATAAAACTTTTACTTGAAAAATGCTTTCTAAAGCTTTTTTAATTTCTACTTTATTAGCTGTTTTGGCAACTTTAAAAGTGTATTTATTTTGTCTTTCGATCAATTTATTAGTTAATTCAGTAATGATTGGTGCTTTAACTAAATCATAGTATTTATTCATTATTTTAAAACCTCTTCAAAATAGTTAACAGCAGCAGCAGTTAGGACTAATTGTTTGCAATTAAGGATTTGATAAACACTTGCATGAGAAGCTGGAGCTAAAGTAATATAAGATAGATTGCGAGAAGCCAAAGCTAATTGTTCTGTCATTTGAGTAACTACAATTAAGGATTTGGAAGTGATGTTTAATTTTTGTAACATTTGTTGGAAATCTTTAGTTTTATGAGTTGCTAAATTAATGTTGTCTACAACTACTAATTGATTATTTTTAGCTTGGAGTGATAAAGCTGATTTTAGAGCCAGACTACGTACTTTTTGGTTTACTTTAACAGAATAATCTCTTGGGGACGGTCCAAAAGTAACTCCACCACCACGCCATAAAGGAGAACGAATAGAGCCATGACGAGCACGACCAGTTCCTTTTTGTCTCCATGGTTTTTTACCTCCACCAGCAACTAAAGCGCGAGTTTTGGTAGCATGTGTGCCTTGACGCATTGCAGCTCTTTGAGCATTTACAACGTCGTATAAAACTTGTTGATTAGGTTTAATGTCAAAAACAGTAGTTGCTAAAACCTTTTCAGAAACGAAGTCGCCTTGTTGATTAAGAATATTAATTTTTGGCATGCGTTTGCTCCTTTGTCAATTTTTTTACAGCAGATTTGATAATTACAAAACCTTTATTAGGTCCTGGGACATTGCCTTTTATTAAGAATAAGTTTTTTTCAGTATCAACCGAAAGAATAGCTAAATTTTGGATAGTAACAGTTTCGTGTCCCATGTGTCCTGGTAGTTTTTTACCTTTTAATTTACCTTTAATAGGGCCCATTGAACCTGGACGACGGTGATAACGAGACCCGTGACTTTCAGGACCTCTGCTTTGATTGTGTCTCTTAATAGAACCAGCAAAACCTTTACCTTTGGAAGTTCCTGTTACATCAACTAAATCACCTACTTGAAATAAATCGTTTGTGATTAGGGCGCCTACTGCTAAATTAGCTAGGTTTGAATTGACATCCGAACTAAAATTAATTTCTTTAATGAAGCGCTTAGGGGCAGTAGTTGCTTTTTTAAAATTTCCTAACATAGGTTTAGAAGTGTTTTTTTCTCTTTTGTCGCAAAAACCTATTTGAGTAGCTTGATAGCCGTCTTGGTCAACGTTTTTTTGTTGTAAAACAACGTTAGGTGCAACATCTACTATTGTTACTGGAACTAATTCTCCTTGTTCGTTAAAAACTTGAGTCATTCCTATTTTTTTACCTAAGATTCCTTGAGCCATGTCCTTCCTCTTTCTTTTTTTAATTTTGGTTTAAAGTTTGTAAAAAGTTTTTTTAAAGTGATTTTCAAAAGTTGATTGAAATTGTAATTGCAATTGTGATTGTGATTCAACCAAATGAAATGATTTAAATGAAATGGTTATAAAAAAGTAAATATTTATTCATATTAAAATGAATAGTGCCTAAATTTTGCTTTTGCTATTGGTTTTTTTTAACAAAATATCAATTGCAGGTGGCAAACTAATGTGCATTAAAGATTCAATTGTTTTTTTATTAGGATTGATAATTTGAATTAAACGTTTGTGAGTGCGTCGTTCAAATTGTTCTCTTGAATCTTTGTTAACGAAAGGGGAACGCAAAACAGTAAATAATTCTTTTCTGGTAGGAAGAGGTATTGGACCTTCAATATTTGCTCCTGTTTTAGTGACAATATCAATAATTTTTTTAGCTGCTTGATCAATTAAATGATGGTCGTAGGCTCTTAGAATTATTTTGATAATTTCTTTTTCTTTTTTGTTCACTTATATTCTCCTTTTTTAGAAATGTTTGAAAATATTGCCTATTAGATAAATATTTTGCTTAAATAATTTTTTTCTTAGACAACTGACATTGGTGTTTTGTTTTTTGGATTAAAAGAAAAAATATTTAAAACAAGCCTTTTTATTATACCTTAAAAAAGATTTTATTGCAAGTCATTTTAATTACAAAAGTTAAAAAATTAATTAATAATGTTTTTTAAAATAAAAAAAGCTGTTTCAAATAAGTAAAATGGTGAAAAGATTTATTTATTTTGGATTTTTTTTGTTAAAAAATACAATAA
>NZ_JSWH01000106.1:0-3285 GCF_000803325.1 Chrysanthemum yellows phytoplasma | reverse complement strand
AAAAAAGATATAATATTAGCAATTAATCTAAATTATTAATTGAAATTAATTGATTTTTTTATTTTTATTTTAAATTATGCAAATATAAGAAAAAGCTAGCTTGTTGAAGCTAGCTTTTTTGTTATTATTAAATTATTATTTTGTTAATTTATTAGTTTTTAATCTTTTTTGTTAAGAATTAAAGTTTTGTTTTGGAAACGAATATTAGTTTTGCTTTTCATTTGATTCCAAAAACGACTTGCTACTTCAAAAATAGTTTCGTGAGTTAAGTGTTTGATATTGCCAATATTTTTGCCATAAATTTGGAAATGGTCTTTTAATAATTTTAATAATATTGGAGGATTAATATTGTCTTTTTTGCCTAAATTAATAACTACTTCTATAAAGTTGCTATTTGCTCTTTGGTAAGATTTATTGCCGTAAGAGTTGTTAGAACCATAAGAACCAAATCTAGATTCGCCACCAAAACGTGATCTGGTAAAAGAATTGTTAGTAGTCATTTTTGGAGGAAGGATGTCAGTGTAATTTCTTTCTTTTGGTAAAAATTTTTTCAATAATCCTTGGATAATTTGTTCAGAAGAAAAAGTTTCTAATAACTTTTGTGCTAATTGATTTGGAGTAGCGTCTTCGTTGTTTTTTTCAATGATGTTTAATAGCTTTTTTTCTAAATCTTTGGCATTTTGTAATTTGATGCTTTGAACAGAAGGAATATCTAGTAAAGTAATTTTTTCTTTTAAGTAGTATTCTAATTTTTTAAGTTGGCTTACTTTTCTTGGGCTAATTAAACTGTAAGCTAAACCTTTTTTGCCAGCTCTTCCAGTTCTTCCGATACGGTGAACATAAACTTCGTCTTCGTGTGGTAAGTCATAGTTAATTACCATTTTGATGTCAGAAATGTCAAGTCCTCTTGCAGCTACATCAGTTGCAATTAAGATTTTGATTTTGCCTTTACGGAAATTATTCATTACATATTGTCTTTGATTTTGTTTTAAATCGCCGTGAACTGCATCAGCTAAAAAGCCTTTGTCTTGAAGGTAGGCTGTAATTTCATCAACATCTTTTTTAGTGTTTGCAAATAAGATAGCTGAATAATCTTTTTTTAAGTCTAGTAAACGTACTAATAATTTAGCTTTGTCAACTTCTTTTACTAAAAAGTAATTTTGTTCGATTGCATTAACTGCAATGTTTTTAACAGGAACTTGTAGGATTTTAGTGTCTTTTTGGTATTTGCTTGCTATTTTTTTAATAAATGGAGGTAGAGTTGCTGAGAATAAAACAGTTTGTCTTTCTTCTGGAATCTTTTTTAAGATTGTTTCTAAGGCTTCTTGGAATCCCATTTTTAACATTTCATCTGCTTCGTCAAGAGTTAGAATTTTTAGTGCTGAGAGGTCGATTTTACCTCTTTCTAGATGGTCAATTGCACGTCCAGGAGTAGCAATAATTAAATGAGGTTTAGCTTCTAGGGCTCTAAATTGTTTGGTGTAAGATTCACCACCATAAACAACAGCGATTCTTATTTCTTGATAAAATCTTAGTAATTTTTTTAATTCTTCGTATACTTGGAGAGTTAATTCTCTAGTGGGGCATAAAATTAAACTTTGAGTTTTTTGGATTTTTGGTTCAATTTTTTCGATAATGGGAATACCAAAAGCAAAAGTTTTTCCTGTTCCTGTTTGAGCTTGTCCAATTACGTCGTGTCCTTTTATAATTTCTGGAATTACTAAGGCCTGAATTGGAGTAGCATCAATAAAATTGAGTTCTTTTAAAGCTTTTTTAGTTTGCTCTAAAATAGGTAATTCTTCGAATAAAGTATTCATAAATTCCTCATCTTTCTTTTTAATTTAAAAATTAAATTATACAGATATAAATATAAAATGTTTGCTAAGTGCACAAAAACACTAAACCCTTTTTATAAGATATTTTTAAACCCTTTATGATTTCAAGTTATTGTTTGGAGTTGCTAAATAATTAATAATCTTGAAAAAAGGAATCATTTTAAAAACTATCAACTGTGTATTTGCTGTCATTTTTACTTTCAGTAAAAAAAGTTGCAAGACTTAATATTTTTAGTTAAGACCCTAATAAAAAGTATTTTGGTATTTTGCTTTTATAACAATTATGGTTGGAGTAATAATTTTATTTGTGAAATAAAGTTAAATAATTGTTCAAAAGTAAAAAGTTACACTAATTTATAATAGTTTTTTGATTTGTAACATTTAATAATTTTTTACTGCATCTTTAATATTATACTTTATTATACTTGTAAATTAATAAAAAAACAACTATGTTGGAATTAAAAGTGTCTTTTTGTTGCTTTTATTATGTATTTGTTGAAATATTGGAGGTAATAAATAAAAATAAGACTCTCATTTATTGAGAGTCTTATTTAGTATATTTGATTATAAAAGTTTATCTATTTCTTCTTTAGTGATTGTTTCTTGTTCTAATAATAAATTAGTAATTTGATCTAATAAGTCTTTATTTTATGAAATAATTTCTTTTGCTTTAGTATAACATTTTGCAATAATTTTTTTGTTTTCTAAATCTATTGCTGTTTTATCGGAAAACTCATAATCCTGGCTCACTCCTAAACTACTCATACCATATTTAGTAACCATTAAACGAGCTATTTTTGTTACTTGTCTAAAATCATCATAAGCCCCATTAGAAACTTCATTAAAAATTATTTCTTCAGCTACACGTCCGCCCAAATAAGATGTAATTTGAGCTAGCATTTTTTTATCAGAAGTAAAAAAAGTTTCTTTTTCTGGCATTATTAAATTATAGCCACCAGAAGAGCCTTGAGGAATAATAGTTATTTTTTGTACCTTTTGTGCGTATTTAAGTTTTAATCCAATAACGGCATGTCCTGCTTCATGATAAGCTACCATTTTTCGTTCTTCTTCGTTGTATTTGATTGATTTTTTGGCAGGACCCATTAAAACACGGTCAATTGCTTCTTCTAATTCTTCTAAAGTAATTACATTTTTTTTATTTCTTACAGCCAAAATTGAAGCCTCATTTAGAACAGCTCCAAGTTGTGCTCCTGACATGCCTGGAGTTTGTTTAGCAATAGAAGTAAAATCAATGTTAACATCAATTTTTTTATTTCTGGCATGAACTTGTAAAATTGCTTTTCTTGCTTTTACATCAGGAAGACCTACAATAAATTGTCTGTCAAATTGCGCTGTTCCGTTTTTTTAGACAACTTTTGTCTCTAAAATTATTCTTTAAGACTTAAAAATAAGTAGATAATTTCATATCTTTTCAAACTAAGGAAATATT
>NZ_JSWH01000105.1:0-7290 GCF_000803325.1 Chrysanthemum yellows phytoplasma | reverse complement strand
CTTTGGTATTTAGATAATATTGATTGCAAATTAACATCTTTACAAGAATTTTTACAAAAAACCACCACCCAAACATTTACAAAACCCATCCCTGTTTTAGAAAGAAAAGGGTTTTATAAATCATTAGATTTAGATCAAAATAATGATGATGAATAATTTTGTTTTCTTAATTACAAAAAATAGTGAGTTTGAAAATGCATTTCATAATAAAAAAAGACCGTTTTTAAACGGTCTTTTTTGTTGTAATAATCATTATTTATTATCTATTTTATTTTTGTTATAATATGAAATATTAAAAGTTTTGTAATAAATTATCCAAGTAAGAATTCTTGCAAAGTTTGCCAAGGCAACAAAACACAATTAATTTTACCTGGCAATTGATAAACTATATCAAATGATTTTAGATCAGAATTAAGCAAAGTGCTGTCATAAGTTTGATTTTGTACCATAGCCATAAAATGATTAATTTTATTTAAGGCTTGTGTTTTGGTTAAATGTTGCAAATAAACTGACATAACACTGGCAGAAGCAACACAAATAGAACAAACATTAGCTTCATATTTAATATCTATAATTTTATTGTTATCACACTTTAATTGAATAATAACTTTATCACCACAATAAGAAGTTTGCTTTTCAAATGGAATATAGCCTGGAAGTCGAAAATCGGTTTGATTTTGTGGATTGTGATAATGTTTCATAATTATTTCGTGTTTTTTAGCATCAAACATTTTATTTCTTTCTGGCACTTATAATACAAAATATGTGAATAATTTGATTATAACCATTTTTGTTGAATTTGTTCTCTTAACTCATTCTGGTCTTTTACCATAATATAATCCTGAGTTGTGCCACCATGTAAAAATTGTACTTTTCTATAATGAGTGTCATTTAAAACTTTTTTAAGGATTGTAACTTTGGGAGTTGTCTCGGTTCCTGTTTTAGCAGCTAAAATAACAGCATAAGATAAAAAAAATCTTCTTGAGGTTCAATATTTTCTTCTTTGCCTAAACCAATAGAACCGACTCTTACAAAATTACTATCTCTCATCATACCAGGACAATTAATTGCAAGATCATATTTTTGAGTATCTTGAAATTTTTGAGGAATTTCTAAAAGATGCGAAGTTTTAATAAATTCAAAATCATAAATGTTTTTGAAACCCTTTAAGGATAGATTAAAACCTTTTTCTTTGATGGTCTGTTCGCTTACTTCAACGAGTCCTAATTTTTTGAGCAAAATCACAAGGAGCTATGTGCAATTCATTAAAAAGGGCGTACAAAACACGTAAATGTTTGTGTTTTTTAACATCTTCCAAAGTTTTGAGTCCTAAAGTATTTGCTTTGTGGACGTATAATACATATTTAGGATGAAATAAGGGGCTTACCATTGTTAAAGGCATTGTTAAAGGCAAAGTTCCTTCTTTGGTTTTATAAATTTGATTATATCCTTGCATAGTATGAAAATTATTACCAATATTATCATCAATCAAACCTTGTTTTAAGGCGTCATTACCTGACAATTGATATTGGGCTTGAACTTCTTGTTCGCTTAAAATCTCTAATTTAGCGTTGTATTGTAAAAAATCATCTTTAATTTCAACAAGAGCATCAAGTACTCTTTGAAAAGGGCTTGCAATTTTAATTATTTGTTCCATTGTTAATTCCTTTTTTGTTTTTGCTTTATAATGTTGTTTTTAATTTGGGGATGGTATTGTTTGTAGAATTGAAAAAATGGCAATATTAATAAACTAAAATATTTTTACTATCTATTTGAAATTTTAATGTTGTAGCCATAATTCTTTGATATGTTTAGTAGTTTTTTCTGGGTCTTTAACCATAACATAATCTTGTTGGGCGCCACCTTCTTGTAAATGAAATGCTTTTACTTGAGGATTATTTAAAATGGCTTTAAGAGTTTTTATCTGTTCGCTATCTTTATGACTTTTCAAACAAGAAAGTCCAATAGCATAAGAGGCAATAAAATCATCTGTTGGTTCTTCGTTGCCTTCAATGGTAGCTCCAATGCGGACAAAATCAGGATAAGGATTCATAAAAGCAGGCCAGTTCGCCATAAGATCGTATTTTTGAGGATTTTGGGCAAATTTATCAGGAATTTGAGAAGCCTTAATAAATTCTAAATTGTAAGGATTTTGCAGGTCTTCAAAAGAAATGCCAAACTTTTTTTCTTGTAATACTTTGGATCAATTTTAATTAAACCTAATTTATTTAACAAAACCAAAGAACGAGGAGTATCGCAAGGACAAATATAAGAAAAAGTCACAGCTAAAAGAACTTTTAAATTAGAATGTTTTTTAACATATTCTAAATCTTTCAAAACAGGATTGCGATTTTTATTAATATAAAGGCCATATTTAGAATAATAAAAGGCTTGAACATATTCAAACATTTCTTTATTGTTAGTTTTTAAAATTTCGTTGTGATAATTAAGAACGTGAATATTAAAATATATTAGACCATCAGCTTTGCCAGAAGAAATTAAATCTGTTCCTTCTGTATAATAATTTACCTTAGTAACTTGGAGGTCAATACCGTCTTTTTTGACTAAATCACGAGCTTTATTGAGGGTATTTACAACTGATTGCAAAGGGCTTGAAACTTTAATAATTTGGGGAGTTTGCATAAATTTCAAACCTTTCTCAAGCAAATAAATAATTTATTTAAATTTAAGGATTTGAATGCAACGAAGCTATTAGAAATATTTTAATGGGTAGTATAAATAAAAAATAAATTCATAATATTTTTAGTAATGGTTAAAGCGTTGCAAAACAATTAATTTAAATTTTTCATAAATTAAAATAGATAGATTGCAGTAAATAAAATTGGCATTATCTAACTAAATTATACAACAAAAGTAGTCAAATAAAATAATATTTTTAGTAATTTTTAGTTGGTAATTAATTTTAGTTGGTGTTTGATTGCTTGAAAAAATTATATTATATATAAATAACTTGGTGAATGCATGAAATGATAGCAATTTAGTCGATAAAAATAAAAAAGACCAACTTAAAGTTGATCTTAAATATTATATTAAAATTTGATTGTCTTAATGCTTAATAAATGAAATGGTTCAAAAAATTATGCTTTGGGAACAGTTAAAATAATAGTTAAAGGATTTTTTTTTAAGACTTTTTTTAATTGTTTTTTGATTGAAACATGATTTAAGAAAAAAGGATAAGCAAAAGCTAAAGCAAAAAATAAAACTATATTTACCAAAAATAAATAAAGAGGCATAAATTCTTTTAAAGATGAGTAAAGGGTGTGCAAATACTTTAAAAAGAATTCTAATTTGCCTTGCAAAGAAGCTGATATTGCCATGAATAAAACAAATATCAAAAAGAATAAAGGAATTCCCAAAAATTGAATAATAACTATTTTTATATTTAAATGATGAAATATTTTGTGAATATCTCGATCAGAAACCCCTAAAGATTTTAGAATGCCAATATCTTTGTTTTTTAAGGTGATAATATTTCTCATATGAATAATCATTTGATAAAAAGATATACCTAAAAAATATATGTGAAATAATAAAGGTGCTAATAACAACCAAAATGTTTTGGTTTTGGCTTGACTTTCTGGTGTGACATAACCTAAATTACAAAGCCAAAGAAACCTATTTAAAAATATTAAAAAAGAAAGAGTTAAGAATAAAGTAACATTACTAGATGTAGAAATGTTTTTAAAAGCTAATTTCTTATTATTTTTTAAAATATTTTGAGTTACTAAAAGAGCTGTTTGTTTGGAAATATGAGTTTGTACTAAAGGCAAATGCATTGCTTGATGTTGAGAACTATAATTTTCATTTGCCAAAGTGGGTGCAAAATCTAGTTCCATAGCATTATTTTTTTGTTTTAATAAATTAGCAACTTCTTCTTGGGTATAAGTTTTATTTTGTAATATTTGGGGTTTATCAGTGGAAGCTTTAGTTACTTTTTTAGTAAGGTCTTTTGCAATTTGACCATCAGCAAATTCAATAATGCGGTCTGCATATTTATAAGCACTTTGGGTATCATGAGAAACTATAACAACTAAGGTATCTTTTGATATTTGTTTTAAACATTCAAAGATTTTTTGTCCTGTTTTTTCATCTAAATTACCAGTAGGTTCGTCTGCCAAAATCATTTTAGGATTTTTAATTAAAGCACGAGCAATACTTACTCTTTGTTTTTGTCCTCCTGAAAGTTGATTAGGATAGCGAGTTTCTAGACCATCCAATTCTACTTGTTTTAATATTTGTTGTATTTTCCAATTATCTACTTGTTTTGATTGTAGTGCACAAGCCATTTGAATATTTTCAAAAACTGTTAAATTATCTAATAAATTATATTCTTGGAAAACAAATCCTAAAAAATAATTGCGATAAGCATCTAGTTCGAATGAAGCAAATTCATTAATGTTTCGTCCTAAAACTGTAATATTTCCCTTAGTGGGTTTGTCAAGCCCTCCTATGAGATTCAATAAAGTAGACTTACCAGAACCTGATTTACCAATAATAAAAACTAATCCTTTTTGAGGCAATTGAAAAGAAACATTTTCAAGGACTTCTGTATTTTGAAATTTTTTAAATAAATGGTTAATTTTTAACATAAAAATTAATCTCCTTTTTTTTCGTATGAAATTGAAATAAAAACACTAATAATGTAATATTTAAGAAATAATAATAGCAAATGATGTAAAATAAATTATTGTTTTTGCTTATTTATTATTTAAGAATAAAAAAGTTTATTTTGTTTTATTTAAGGTAACTTTTTTACTTATTTGTGGTTTTTTAATTTGATTTTTTTTAATTTTTTTAATTATAAACCAGTAAAGAAATGTAATAACTAAAGCAGTAAAAGCAACAGCAGCGGTAATAACTTGAAATATGTGGCCTTTAACTGCATCTGTAGCTTTTTGAGGAACATCTTTTTTAGCTTGTTCTACTTTATTTTGAAGTTTTTCCTCAGCTTTATTGCTTATATATTGAGCTAATCTGTTTGTTAAATTAGAAGCTATTGTTTTAACATCATTACTTTTTTCTCCTAAACACCAACCAAGCAATTTAGTTGCAAATTTATGATTATTTAGAAAATTTTTAATAGCAGGTATTTCTTCTTGTGAATTTAAATCAGAAGGTGTAGGAGTGACATCAGCATTAGCAGAAGGCCAAAAATTATTAATTTTATCTTTAATAGATGCCCAAAGAATTTTATATTCTTGTACATCATTTATATTTTGTAATTTATTCCAATCTTCTTTTACTTGTTTAACTTTTTGTAAATTATCCAACGCAGTTTTATAAGCTTCTTTTAAGGGTTGAGGAGTTTGATTATCCACAAAAGGAAAAAAACTTATAAAAGATTGCCACCAAGTTGGAGAAGGTTTTAATAAATTGGAAGCTTCTTGAAACTTATTTTCTTTTAAATTGTTTTCTACTTCTTTATATTGTTGTTCCGCTTTTTTATATGCTTCATCAGATTCTAACATATTTTTTAATGTTTCGTCTTGTTGGGTTAATTCTTTAATTTGTTCTTTTGTTTCTTCAATGGCAGTTATTTCTTCTTGTATTTGGTTTAATAATTGTGTGTCAATATTTTCAGGGGCTTTAGTTTCTGGCAATGTATTATAAATAGCTGTTCCAACTTCTTTGACTTTATTCCACAACCAAGAACCACACCCTTCTTTTTGTTCTTCTTGCTTTTCTTCTTTTGGTTTATTTAATTGATTATCTTTTGCATCATTTTGATCTTTATTATTCCCCTTATTTGCACTTTCTTCTTTCTGTGCATAAACAACATTATTATTAAAATAAGGATTTTTCTTCTTAAAAAAACTAAAACTACAAACATTAAAAACTATAAAAATAAAAAAATTAACTAAATTTAATATTAATGCTAAACATAATATTTTTTTACCTATAAATTTCATCGTTTTACTCCTTAGTTTTATAGGACATTTAAGTATTACATTAAATGTTATGATAAGATATTTTATTGTCATTATAATTTATTTTAGTTTTTTCTAAGTTAAACAAATAAATTAATTTTTTTGATAATTATGGTTTTGCGGTGCAAAGTTAAAAATAATTCATGATGTTTTTGGTGATAATAAAGTGTTGATATAAAATAGGAAAGTGTTGTTCCTAATTTCTATATACTTATAAATGCTACCATATTTATTATAACTTAATTTTATAAAACAAAATCAAATTTGTGATGTTGGTAAGCTAAAAAAATACCTTAGCAAAGGGTTAATTTTTTTTATTTAAGTGTTTTAAAATTCTTTCAATATGATAAAAATCATTATAAATATGATAAAACCCACTTTATTGAAGTTGTTTGTTGGGTGTAGGTTTTTATATCCAAAGAGCAATTTTTTCTTCTAAAATATAGTTTCCTGAATCATTTAGTATTACTTGATTTTGCTTTATTTGAATATAGCCTTTTTTTAAAGCATTATTAAGACATTTATTATAACGAGATAAAGACCATTTTAGATCTTTATAAATCTCTTGAAAATGGTTTTTTTGTAATTGATCTTGATGATTTTTGAGATGAATTAGTAAAGAAATAATCATAAATTCTTTTTTTTGCAAATTATTTTTAATCATTTTGGCAACAATTCCAGTTTTAGGGGCTAAGAAGAAAAAAAGCAAAAAGTTCACTAAATTCATAAAAGCAATTAATCCTGATACTGGTAAATTAAGTCCAATTGCCAAATAATAACCAAGACTAGAATTCACAAATGCAAACCATAAAGAAAGCAAAAAGCTATTATATAGATTCTTAGTAACTAAAAGAGATGTAGCAGCAGGTCCAATCATACAAGAAATTACCATAATAGAACCAACTACATCAAAAGAAATAACAGCTGTCATAGAAACTAAAAACATCAATAAATAATTAATTAAAGTAGTGGAAAAGCCGAGGATTACAGCAAGAGTAGGGTCGAAAATATAGATTTTTAATTCTTTATAAAAGAAAAGCACAAACAACAAATTAAGACATAAAAGAGGAATAATTTTTTTGAGTTGTTTAATGTGGGTAAGTTCAATATTGCCTAAAAAAACAGCATCAGTATCTAAATGTTCGTGTCTTGTATAAAGACTTATCAAAATAATTGCTACCGAAAAGAAAAAAGTAAACACAATCCCAATAGAAGCATCTTTGGTAACTTTAGAATGTTTGCCTAAAAGTTCTACCATATAAGTTGTAAGCACACCTAATAAAGCAGCTCCCATAATTAAAAGAGGGGAATTAAGATTTTTAACTACTAAAAAAGCTACAAC
>NZ_JSWH01000104.1:0-2026 GCF_000803325.1 Chrysanthemum yellows phytoplasma | reverse complement strand
TTGTTTAGGATTGTTATTAATAAATAATAATAATAAAGTTATGGCAATGGACAAATTAAATAATGAATTAATTAAAGAAACAAATATTAATAAATGTCAAGAACAAATTCAGCAATTAGAACAAATATCAAAATATAGTAAAGAAGATGAAAAAATAAACAATGATAATTTGGAAAAACAAAAAAACCATTTTTTTAAATTGTTTATAAAACAAATAGTTATAAAATTGATGTTTATAGAAATTAATATAAATTTTTAAAAACAAACCAAGCAAACAAAAATATCCAAATTTACAATTATACTCAACAAAAAATTAAAGAAAAACACCAAATTAAAATCCTTTAAATAATGATGCACCTTAATCATTTTTTTTCAATATTCAATTCATAAAGTTGTATAATAGTGAATATTATTCAAACTTTCATATTTGATAATTTATAACCATTATCATAGGGGATAAAAAAAATTAATGAATACTAGTAATTTTTTAAAAACACAATATAAAAATAATATCTTATTTAAACTAAACTATCTCTACATTATAATCCCATCTGAGGGATAAAAAATAAAAAAAGGAAATCAAAAAAATGGAAATTAAATCATTTATTTTAATAATAAGTTTAATTTTGAATGTTATTTTAATACTTTTCTCCATAATTAAAACAATACAATGTAACAAAAAATTAAAATTCGAAGATTTGACTAAAAAAGAATTTGAATTAAAATGTGTTGAATTAATATGTTCAGGAGAAATAAGTTTTGAAAATAATAAAAAAGTTTTAAAAGCAATGCAAAAGTTGCACAAAGAAATATTTTTAGATACAATTCCTAAAAAAAAAGAATAATCACAAACCAAGACCCTTCCAGGGTCTTTTTTTATTTAACAACACACATAACTTTGGAAAGGAAACAAAAACAATGTTCATAAAAAAAATCTTTCAATCTTTACCTAGTAATCTCATCTTTTTCATCATCACTCTACTTTCATTTATTCCAATTATCACCATTTATTATGTTCTTAAATTCTATCTTTTCACTGTCAAACTAAGTCTTCACCAACTAAAACAAGTAATAGTGGTTCAATTTTATCAATATTTAACTACGAAGCAACCAAATCATCATGTGGAATTTAATTAATACTTGGTTAACTAAACTAAATAACATGCTTAATGCTATCAGTCATTATTTCTTCACTTATCAAAATCAATGGTTAAACTTAGGTTTATTAACGATTATTTTATTATTTATCCCTCATCTTTTATATTTAATTGATTTTCTTTTTAAATGTCTTTATCATCTTTTTCGTTTCTTTTATTATTTAGGAAAATATCTTTTATTCTTATTAAAGAAAATATTTAAGAAAGAATGAATATTATGAGAATCAAAAACTTAAATCAACGCACTAAATTATGGTACCAACATCGAAAAAAATACATCAACGCTTCTGAAATCGCTTCCATTACGGGTTTAGATCCCTTTCGTTCCATGGAACAATTAGTTCATGATAAAATCTTTGGCACCACTTTTACCTCTAATCAATATACTCTTCATGGACAAAAACTAGAACCCATCGCACGTCAATTTTTCATTCAAAAAACCAAATTAACCTTTGAAGACGCTATTTTTATGGATGATTATCACCAACAATTTTCCGCTTCTTTAGATGGTTATAATTCTCAAACCAATACTTTATTAGAAATTAAATGTCCTTTTGTTAATGAAAACCAAGAAATATCATCCACTTGGACTAGTTTTTTAAACAATCCCTATCTAGAAAATATCCCTCAATACTACTGGGCCCAAGTTCAATGTCAACTCTACTGTTCTCAAGCGAACTTAGCTTACTTTTTAGTTTATTTCAATGATGATGATTTTCATGTTGTTCGGATTTATCAAGATAAAACATTTATCACTAAAATGATTAAAGATAGTCAAAAATATTTAGAATTACTACACAAAACAAAAAAAGAATTATTACAAACAACTTATTTAAAACAATTAAGTAAAATAAAATAATTAATATTTT
>NZ_JSWH01000103.1:0-1821 GCF_000803325.1 Chrysanthemum yellows phytoplasma | reverse complement strand
CTCAATAATTTTAGTCAAACACCTACTTTTCATTTCAGTTATCGTTTTTTTGAAGCGTTACCTTCTATTAAACAAACGAAAACCATCATTATTCATGAAGGTTTTTTCGATGTCATTAGTTGTTGGCAAAACGGGATTAAAAACGTTGTCGGTCTCATTTGTGTCACTCAACTACTTTCTAAATCACAAATAGAAATTCTTAAAAAAGAAAAAATCAAAGTCATTATCGCTTTAGATAACGATGAAACAGGTCAAAAACGCAGTGAAGCCTTAGGAGAACAACTTAAAGAAGAAAATATTATTTACGAAATTAGACGCATTTTACCACCTTATGATAAAACTTGTAAAGATGTTGATGATTTATTACGCCAATTCGGAAAAGAAGCATATCAAAAATGTTTTTTAGACCCATACATTACTTATGAAGAGGCCAAAAATAAAATCATAGTCGATTTAGCTATTTATTTTTTTGGAAAAGACAAAGTAGAAATAATTGATTAAAATTATTGCTTTTTAACTAATATATTAAACCTTACATGTATAATAACATTAACATACCCCCAAACACACGCATATACCCCTAAATTTTGCGATTTTATTTTCGCAACTTAGGGGATTTTTATTTTTATAACAAAAAACCAAATAAAAAGGAGAAAAAAATGAAAAACGAAACAAATCAAGGAATCATTAGGGGCGGTTGGGAAACAAAATCAACCCCCAACGACTTAGTTCAAATCAAAAACTTTTTACAAATATTAAAAGGAGAATTATTAAATATTACAATTGTTTCTCATTCTAAAAAGAAAAATTCCTATCAACAAGCAAACTACCGCCCAAAAAACCAAACTCTATTTGTAGACCCACAAATCTTAGATGAAATGAAAAAGTATAGAATAGAAATAATCAAAACTCACTCTACCGAAAACAATAATAATAATCAAACCCTAACCAACCCCATATCACCCCCAAAATGCCAAAACAATACCCTTAAAACACATTTCCCTATCTTCCAAATTAATTATCTCAACGAACAAAAAGACTATATTAAAGAATTAATAAGTAAGATAACCATAGACAAACTAGACACTTTAAAATTATATAAATTAGATGACAAAAAAGTAGATAAATATAACAATCCTATAAAAACAAATTATAAAAAAGGATTAAATGTTATTTATTATCAATTGGAAGATTTAAAACACATCAAATTATTTTTAACCAAAAATAAACAAGGCTATCGGGTAAAAAAAATTAGGTCTGGTTATTTATCAAATTTTAATAAAAAATAAATAAACAATTTATTATTACCACTTTATTACCACTTTATTACCATCTTATTACCACTTCATTACCACTTCATTACCATCTTATTACCATTTGACCCCTTTAATTTCCTTGTCAAAACCAAACCTTTTTAAGGAGTGATATTTTATATATTATATCGATAATGATAATGATACTCGATATTTGATATTATCGTTGTATCTTTTATCTATCATTATTATTTTTCGATATATAAATAACTCCCTATTTTTCCTTTCCATTATTAAAAGAGTTGTTTTAAATAAACCTAAATAAAATCACCTAACGCGCTGAAGCGCTAACAAAAATCATAAGTACACATAAATAAAAGAAGAAGAAAAATAAAAATCCCCCAGTTGCGCGCTACCCCCTTTTTTAAATAAATATAATCATTCAGAGTTATAATGGTTATGTATAACAATATACAAAAAAGGAAACAATATTTCAATCATGAAAAATGAAAAGAAATATTAAACCAAATAAATAAATATTATTATAACAATAATTTAAAAGCTAAAT
>NZ_JSWH01000102.1:0-1513 GCF_000803325.1 Chrysanthemum yellows phytoplasma | reverse complement strand
AAATGTGTTAAAATATTGGTATATTCAAAATTACCCGAAAGGAACTAATCATGTTTAATATTAAAAAAATCATTAAATGGTTTTTTATTATTTTAGTGGTATTTCTTTTTTTAATTATCGTTTTTATTATGTTAACAGACCCCAATAAATTACCAAAAGAATAAATCCCTAGTTTAAAAGAAACCAAATTTGAAATAAGTGATGAATGGTATGACGATAATAACAAATGTCAAATGATCAAAACTAAATATACCTTTGATGGCCTTAATGGCATTGGTTATTATCAACAACAACTCGCTAACAAAGAAAATATCGGATCTTTTGAATTGATGAAAATTCAAGACCTTCTCGAACTTCAAAAAGAACCCTCTAACTTAGTTTGTTACATCAAAGACCGTCATCCTTTCGACCGTTGGAATAAAAGAGGACTGGATTATAAGCAAACCTCAGTGAACGAATTTAAATATTCTAGTTGTGATATGGAAGACGACAGTCATTTATATTCAAATATCAATTTCGAAAAACAATTCAAAGAAAACTCAGGCGGTAACTGTTTAATCCTTAAATACAAAGGTCCTAAACACTTCTTAGATGAAGACAAAGACTATTACCTTGGATGCTCACATGTTTCCAACTCCAATTTCAAATTAACCCATTTTCACCTCCACTTCAACCCAAAAAGAAAAACTTTATCTCTTTATGAAGGTAAACACAATAACGATAAAGCCAAAGAAGCTGAAAATAATAAAAGAACCAAGGAGGACTGGTGATAAAATCTTAACAACTTCGAATATATTAAAATTAAAGTAATAAAAACAAAAGGAGATTTAATTAATGTTTAAATTACAAAATCAATTTAAAATAATAAGTTTTTGTTTATTTGTTTTATTAGGAATTTTATTTATAACGAATAATTATTATGTTATGGCAATGAAAAACAATGAATTACAAAATAATTCTAATTTTAACGATAATAACATAGAAATACCTTTTGAAAATTTACCTAAACAACAAACAATTCAAATTAATAATTCTTTTCATGAAAAGAATATCATTAAATTTTTATTTGAAACAAAAATAAACCTTAGTAAAAAATTAGGGGTTTATGATTTGAAAAATTTAAAAGAAAAATACAATGGTTTTTTAATTAAATTTAATATAAATGTAAAACAATTTTTTAATACAAATGATGCTAAAATATGTTTATATAGTAATGCTAGTGATTTAGATAATCCTATATATGATCGTTATAATTTTATAGGTTTTTTGGAAAGGATAATAATAGATAATGTTTCTGAAGAAGGATTATTTAATTATAAATTAAAAAATAACAACCATATTGAAATATATAAATCTGTATTTAAACAAGGATTAGATAATAATTTGTCGGAATCGGAATTGGAAGAAAATGTTTTTAAAATAATCTTAGATTTTGATATAAAAAAAGAATCCAATGATTTATATATGTTTTTTATTTTGTATTCATATGGTTTTACAGAATCGAAAAATTATG
>NZ_JSWH01000101.1:0-2811 GCF_000803325.1 Chrysanthemum yellows phytoplasma | reverse complement strand
TTTCTTTAAAATCCTTATTTGGTGTATTCCATTATTATTAATTGGTGGGGCGATTTATTGGACCCTTTTCAAATTTTTCCCTGAAGTTTTAAACCAAATCAACACTTTTACGAGCAACACCGCAACTAAAACTAAAGCGTTATACGATAAAGCAACTCAACCAATTCGTAAAGTTATCGAGTATATCTATAATAAAGCAACAGGCAACGATAAAGATCCTAATCATACTTTTTCGCCAAAAGAGAAATTAGGTTGTTATCTAACGACTACTTTAAGTGTCATCGGAATTTGTTTCGGAATTGGAAAAGTCGGTCATTGGTTAAAAAGTGGCAAGAAAAAGACTATCAAAAAAGGAACTAAAACGATCATACAAAAGAAAGCTACTTCCAAAATAGCGAATCTCGGTGGGAAAATCATTAAAATTGGTAGTAAAGCTTTATTTTGGGTTTCTTTAGCTTCAACTGCTTATGAACTTTACCAATTTTATCAAGAAGAAACCAAAATCCCTAATCCTCCACAACCATTAACCCATAAAACGAAAAATCCCCCAACACCCATCTTCCAAGCACCATCTATTCAACAATCATTCAATCCAACCATTATCCAAAATGAAGAATCAACTTTAACTAATAATAATGAAGATAAAACAGAAACAACTCAAGAAGAAACAACTCAAGAAGAAAGTGAAACTGGTAACCTTAACAATCCCTGATCATGGTTCAGTTGAACAATCTCCAACTGAACCAAAACATCTCCAACAAGAACAACTCCCACAAACACCACCACTTGGTGAGGAATTAAAAGAAACTAACAAAACAACTGAAACGCAACAACTAACTCCTGAAGAAATCATCAAAGCCAAAAACTTATTAGAAATCCAACTCCAACAAGAAAACAATTAATAGTTTAGCTTTAGAAACACAAAAAGCTAATTTAGAACATGATTTAACTCAAAAACAAGAAGAATTAGAAAACAATCAAAAACTATCCGAACAAGAAAAACAAGAACTTCAAAAAGAAATCAATCAACAAACCGACAAAATCCGTTCTAAAGAAAACGAAATCTTTAACCAAGATCAAAAGATTAATCAATTAGAAACTGACCTTCACCAAGAAAAAACTCTTAACACCGAAAAAGAAAAACAAATTAATGAATTAATCAATCAAATCAACGAACAAAACCAAATAACTGAACAACTCCAAAACCAACTCCAAGCACAAAAATCCCTAATTGAAACTAAAAACCAAGAATTAATAACTAATCAAGCTTTATCTCAACAAGACAAACAAGCACTCCAACAGGAAATCAATCAATTAACTACTAATTTTCAACAAAAAGAAAAAGAATATCAAGCAACTATCTACCAAAAAGACCAAGAAATCACACAATTAAACCAAATCATCAATGAACAAGCCAATGAAATTAACCGTTTAAGCGAGGAATTAGAACAACAAATCGATAAATGGGTGCAACAAGGCCTTCACATTGAAGCGCTCGAAGGAACTATTAAAGCTTTAGAAAACGTCTCTGGTAAATATCTTGAAGAAAACGCCGAACTCCGTCATGAAATCAATAAACTTAAAGAACAAATAAAAGACGAACAAAAAGCCCATGAAGCAACTAAAGTAAAATTAAAAGAAAACAGTGATAAATTAACCAATAAAATAACAGAATACGATAAAATTAAAAACACCATAGAAAACCAAAAAACCTTGAAAGGTTCAATTCAACCCTTTACTAATAAAATTAAAAAAGATATAAACGAAACATCTATTAAAGTAAAATCTTGGTTCAAAAAATGGTTTTAATTAAAATTAAAAAGTCAAATGTGTTAAAATGTTGGTATGTTATAAATTGTCCGAAAGGAATTAATCATGTTTAATATTAAAAAAATCATTAAATGGTTTTTTATTATTTTAGGAATACTTCTTTTTTTATTTATCGGTTTTATTGTTTTAACCGAAATGGAAATCATTAAGTTATCAAAAGAAGAAATTCCTAGTTTAATCAAAACAAAATTCGAAAACATTGAAGAATGGTATGACGATAATCAAAAATGTACAATGATTAAAGCCAAATACACCTTTGATGGTTTAAATGGCATCGGTTATTATGAACAACAAAAACTTAAGGCAGAACAATTATTTCGTGAACGAGAATCATTAGAAAAACAAGCTAAAGAAAAAAACCTACAAATTTATTTAAATGATAAAGCTATAGATATGAATAGTTCACCTAATAATCCTGAATTAGATCATTTATCACAAAAAATCATGAAAAATCACAATGAAATAATCAAAATAAATCAAAAATTAATATTAGACCGCCTTGAACTTCAAAAAGAACCCTCTAACTTAGTTTGTTACATCAAAGACCGTCATCCCTTCGACCGTTGGAATAAAAGAGGTTTAACTTACGATCGTACCACTTTAGACGGATTTGATTCTGCTTCTTTCGATATGAAAGATGACAGTCATTTAAATTATTATATCAATTTCGAAAAACAACAACATGAAGGCCCAGGTTATAACAATTTAATCATTAAATACAAAGGCCCTAAACACTTCTTAGAAGACGACAAAGACTATTACCTTGGTCGCGCACGTGTTCACGATTTCAATTTTTAATTAACTGATTTCCACCTCCACTTCAACCCTGTCCGTAGAACTTTATCAATTTACCAAGATAAACATAATAACGATAAAGTTAAAGAAGCCGAATATAATAAAAGAACCAGAGATGACTGGTGATAAAAAAAGAATAAAAATAAAAGGAGATTTAATTAATGGTTAAATTAAAAAAATATTTAC
>NZ_JSWH01000100.1:0-1946 GCF_000803325.1 Chrysanthemum yellows phytoplasma | reverse complement strand
GACTTAAATAAAAACGAGTGAGATAATCTACTTGTGAAAAATTTAAAAATAAATCTCTAATTTCCTTTCCAAGAGAACTACTTCCTAAACCTTGATAAGTTTGAAAGGGAGCTTTTAATTGGGGTTGAAGGGCGTGAATAAGAGAAGTTTTTCCGCTCCCGTCGAGTACTTCAAAAACGATTAATTTCATTGTTGATTTCTCCTTTTATTTGAAATTTAGGCATAAAAAAAGACCTTCAAATTGAAGGTCTTAGTTGTATTTTATTTCGCTTAATTGTTTTAAATAAGTTGTTTGTGATAATTCTTCTTTGGCTTTGTTTAGAAGATTTAGATATTTTTTACTATCAGCAATCATTTTAGATATGAAGTTTTTATCTTGATAAATCCGAAAAACATGATAGTTTTGGTCGTTAAAATATACTAAAAAGTAAGCGGATTTCGCTTGAGCACAATAGAGTTGACATTGAACTTGGGCCCAGTAGTATTTGGGGATATTTTCTAATTGAGGATTGGTTAAAAAATCAGTCCAAGTTGTTGAAACTGCTTGGTTTACGTTAACAAAAGGACATTTAATTTCTAAAACAGCTTGATGTTGTTCATTGTAACCGTCTAAAGATGCGTAAAACAGGTGAACTTGATCATCAGTGAAAATGGCGTCTTCAAAAGTTAAATTAGTTTTTTGAATGAAAAATTCTCTAGCGATGGGTTCCATTTTTTGGCCATGAAGCGTATATTGATTGGCGGTAAAAGTGGTGCCAAAGAGTTTATCGTGGACTAATTGTTCCATGGAACGAAAGGGATCTAACCCTGTAATGGAAGCGATTTCCGAAGCGTTAATATATTTTTTTCGGTGTTGATACCATAATTGGGTGCGTTGATTTAAGTTTTTGATTCTCATAATAATTATTCTTTCTTAAAAATTTTTTTTAATAATAAAAGATATTTTCCTAAATAATAAATAAACCGTAGAATGTGATAAAGACATTTAAAAAGAAAATCAATTAAATATAAAAGATGGGGGATAAATAATAAAATAATTGTTAATAAACCTAAGTTTAACCATTGATTTTGATAAGCAAAGAAAGAACTACTTATCTTATGAAGGATATGATTTAATTTAGTTAACCAAGTATTAATGAAATGCCACATGATGATTTGTCTTCTTAGTAGTTAAATATTGATACATCCTAGCCACTATTCCTTGTTTTAGTTGGTGAATACTTAGTTTGAAGGTGAAAAGATAGAACTTAATGACGTAATAAATGGTGATAATTGGAAGAAATGAAAGTAGAGTGATGATGAAAAAGATGAGATTACTAGGTAAAGATTGAAAGATTTTTTTAATTAACATAGTTTTTTGGTTTCCTTTCTAATTGTTGAGTGAGTTGTTAAATAAAAAAAAGACCCTGAAAAGGGTCTTGGTTTGTAATTAAAAAATTTAATTATTTTAACGTCTTCTATGATTATTTGGTTGATTTTGGTTGTTTTGTATTTGATTTCTAATGATATTTATTTGTCTTTGATTTTGATCTATTCTTGTTTGAATATTTCTTAAGGTATTTATTTGTTCTTCTGAAGCATAAAGTGGTGTATTATTAATGGCTGAAATCATCTCTTGTGTTAACAATAAATATTCTCTTTCTAATTGAACTCTTGTCATATTATTATCAAAATTTCTTAACATTTGTTCTTGATTATTTAGTTGTCTTTGTTGATAAGTTATGATTTGTTGGTGTACTTGTTGTATTTGATTCAACAAAAAATTAATTTCTGTTACTGAACTATGATTAAAAAGAGCATTAATCAATTGTTGAGATATTCTACCTTGGGTTAATAATAAGTTTCTAAAAGTATTATATTCATCTATATGATTATCAACAACTGAATTATTTTCAGATATGCCATCGTTATTATCCATTGCCATAACTTGATAATTATTAGTCATA
>NZ_JSWH01000099.1:0-1372 GCF_000803325.1 Chrysanthemum yellows phytoplasma | reverse complement strand
TTTTTACAATAATTTACTAAACGAAAAGATAAAGGTTTATCAGATAATGGGGCATAACCTAGTTTAAATTCTTTAATGGTTTCTAAAGTGATTTTTCTTTTTTGAGTTAAATAAGTTAATCCTGGTTGACTTTCGTTATTTCGGTTAGTAGTTAACAAATAATGATAATAATCTCTAATTTGGTTGAATAAGGGTGAAATTTTTTGAAATAATTGTTTCTTTTTGATATTAATTTCCTGTTCGTCAACTGGTTGTTTTGGTTTAATTGAATGATATAGTTGTTTCAAAGGGTTAATAGTTATTTTCGTTGTTTCTTTTTCTTGTTGACTTAAGGTTTTAAATTCGAAAGAATTCATAAATCCTTCTATTCTTTGAATCGCTTCAGAAAAAGATTTAATTTGACGGATAACCATATAAACATCAATCAGATCATAATCTTTTCCGCATTTCCAACAATGAATTTTATTATTTGAAGTGAAATGACAACAAGTGGGATTCTTTCCTTGATGAATGGGACAAGGAAAACGGTGGTGGTTATTAAAATTTAGAGGTAAAATTTTTAATTTTTTTAATAAAACTAACATGGGAAAATGAGTTTGAATGTGTTTTATTTTTTCTTGATAATTCATTGATGAACTCCTTAATAACTTTCTAATGGATAAGGCAAAATATAACCGATTTCTTGGAATGTTTGTGTCGTCATTTCAAAGTGATAAACTAAGTTCTTTTTGGTACCACTGCGATTCTTTTTAATAGATAATTCAATGATTTTTTGAGATTCGTTGTTTTTTGATGCTAAATATAATTGATTACAATTTTGATTATAGATATTTAAAGGTTTTTCTTGGTCTTTCGATAGTTTGGGTTGGAATTCTGACATCATTAAGACGATATCTGAGTTAGTTTCAATTCCACCACTTCCTTTTAAAGCGGTGATTTCAGGTTATTTTCCTTGGTAATGACTATAAGTATCTCTAGAAAATTGTGAGAGAATGATAATGACAATATTTAATTCCATGGCTAATTGTTTTAATTTAGTCATGATTTCGTCAATGGCTAACCGATCATTTTCTAAATGATTGGACGCTTTAGTAATTTGGAGGTGGTCGATAACGATGATTTCGACTTTTTGTTCCAAAGAAAAACGATAAACTAAATCAATGATATAATCTATTTTTTTAACTTGATCATAACTAAATGATAAGTTAAGTTGGGAAAAGAATTTTTTAGCGTTATTCATCCTTTCCATGTAGGTATGTGTAGTGATGTTTGAGTCTTCCCAATTTTTATCTAAAATAACATCTAAGGGAATTTGAGTTTGGTGGGCTAATAACCGACTTAAATTTTCTTCTAAGGTCATTTCATAAGAAAA
>NZ_JSWH01000098.1:0-3035 GCF_000803325.1 Chrysanthemum yellows phytoplasma | reverse complement strand
TCGCCTACAATATTCCAGGTGTACCCGCGCCTTTGTTAGCTGCAATTTTATTGAATGCAGTTAACGTATTATGAAAGTTATTCATTCCTTGCTGTAATTCTCTTTTTAGAGGATAGTTATTTGTAGAACAATATAGAATCTTATTCAATGTTCGCGAAAGCTTAGTTTCATCTGAAACAGTTGTTGACATATTTATCAACTCCTTCCTTGATTACAGTGAATAAATAGTAAATTACTAGCTACTTTCGCCTTGTAAAGGTTATTAACCTTCGCCCTGGTGGGTCATTGTGTTAGCATATTCCAATGCTAACTTTGAATTATCCACGACTATTAAATAGCTTCTTTATCCTTGAGCGTCTTGGCATTTATTCCTTGACTTGTTAATTAAATAACTAGCTTTTAGGATTCTCCAAGTTACTCTAAATATCTACCTTTGTCCATTAGGTGAAGTAACCGCTTATGTTTTTTTGTCTTTCCTGACTGTCGGTGAGATTCCAGGTTTTCTTTATTGATAAACTATCCACTACAAGCGTTATATATTGATAGACTCTGGACTATACGGTTTCGGTAGTTTGCGTACTAGGTTAACAAATTACATCTGCTTTTCTTCTTAGACCATTTCAGGCTTATCCATGGGACAATTTGGTGGCGGTATCATCTTGACTAACTACTTCGTCTCAATCCGCTTTTATGGTCTGCTGTAATCCATTATTCTTTCGTTTAACGGACCGACCATATCCATTCAGTGTTTATCGCACTGGTTATTGGTTAGATAACACGATATTTAGGCATCTTTGGCGCCCACGCTTTTTGTTCGTTGGTTAACATTTTATATTAACTCCTTTATTATTTTTTAATGATGTTGATGTTAGAAAAAGGGATGAATTGAAAGGTAATTAAGTTTTGTAAGAAATTGTTGGCTGAATTGGAAAATAAGTTAATTACTTGATTAATGCCTTGGACTTTTCCTTGATTGATTTTCTTGTTTAGTCTTTGGGTTTCGGTTTCGTTGTTGGTTAATAAATAAAACTCAAAACGAGTATCTAATTTTTTTAATTGTTGTCCTTCTACCATGGTTTGTTTATAGCGGTCTCGGAGACAAGTTTTAAAATTAAAAGCGATTATTCTTTTATTTTTAGTAAATAAAACTAAATCAAATTTAATGTCGGGGATAAAAAATAAATTTACTTGAGGGTATAAATTAGTGATACCTTTATTTTTAAAATATAATAAAATGAGATATTCATTGATTTTACCGCGGATGACTTTTTGGGATTGGGAATTGATATTGTTGGATTCAAAATAATGGTTTAATTGTTGGTGATTGGTCTTCATGTAGGTATCAATTGGTAAATTGAAAGTTAGTTTTTGAAAAACGGTTTTTAATATTTCAATGCATTTGGTATTCGTATTTAAATGTTTAATATTAAAAAAATCTTGGTTATTTAACATTTGATATTCCTTTCTTTAAATAAAAAAAGACCTTTAAATTAAGGTCTTTTGTTGGTTTTTTTAGTTTTAAAAATTCTTTTTGTTTTCCAAGTGATGGTGCCATCTTTATGAATAGTTTTGATTTTTCCATTAGAAAAATAGATGTAAGTGTTGCCGTTTTGGCAGGTTTTTTTAATTATGATCACCATTTTATAATGCTCCTATTTGTTTGATTATTTGATTTTGGTTAGTTAATGTTGTTTTGCTATTCATCTCTTTTAAGATTAATTTGTGGCCGAGGTTTTTTATTTCTAAGAATAATTCATATCCTTGGCTTACTTGGCGAAAGTATGATAAAGGATGAGTTTCTATGACGTCTAATTTATGATCTTTTTGGTTTTGTTTACGTTCTAAACCTAATTGTGGTTTGATTTTGAGATAAACAGTCATATCTGGTTTAATAAATTGTTTATTAAGTAAATTAAAAAGCTGATAATTTTTATCAATGTTGCGAGGATAAGCTTGATAGGCAAAGTTAGAACCTAACCATCTATCTATTAAAATGATTTTATTAGTTTCTAAATGTGGTTTTATTTCCTCTTCTTGGATTTGTTGCATATTAGCAAAACTCAATAAATAGCGAGTTAATGGTTTTAATTGGGCATTAGTTAAAAAGATATCACGAAGAGGTTGGCCGATGGAGGAACCGCCTAACCCTTGTAGAGTAATTACTTCGTGGCCTTGTTTTTCTAATTGTTTTCTAATTTTTTGAATTAAAGTTGTTTTACCACTGCCATCTAAGCCTTCAAAAACTATTAATTTCATTTTTTTCTCCTTTGAATTGAAATTTGGGCATAAAAAAAAGACCTTCGATTTGAAGGTCTTAGGGTTTTAATTATTATTTAAATTTACTTAATCGTTTTAAATAAGTTGTTTGTGATAATTCTTGTTTATTTTTTGATAAAAGTTCTAAATATTGTTTGCTATCTTGAATCATTTTGGTAATAAAATTATTATCTAAGTAAATTCTGACTACATGATAATCATTATCATTAAAATAAAATAAAAAATAAGCAAATTTAGCTTGGGAACAATAGAGTTGACATTGAATTTGAGCCCAGTAGTTAATAGGGACTTCTTGGTAGGAAAAGAAGCCATTCCATGATGTTGATATATTGTTGTTTTCATCGCGATAAGGACATTTGATTTCTAAGAGAGTGTTGGTTTGTTGATTATAACCATCTAAGGAAGCGGAAAACATTTTGACTTCATCATCGGTAAAGATGGTATCAGGAAAATTTAGATTAGTTGTTTTTTCAAAGAAAGTTCTAGCTAAAGGTTCGGTTTTATTACCATGTTCGGTGTATTTATTGAAAGTAAATGTGGTGCCAAAGAGTTTATCGTGGACTAATTGTTCTAAGGTTCTAAATTTATCTTTTCCAGTAATGCTTCCAATTTCGGAAGCGTTAATATATTTTTTGCGGTGTTGGTACCATTCTTTGGTACGTTGTGATAGTTTGATTCTCATGGTTATTTTTCTTTCTTAAATAATGAGATGATATATTGGCCTAAATAATAAATAAATTTAATTATATAATGTAAAA
>NZ_JSWH01000097.1:0-4748 GCF_000803325.1 Chrysanthemum yellows phytoplasma | reverse complement strand
TAGTAGTCTTTGTCGTCATCTAAGAAGTGTTTAGGGCCTTGGTATTTAAGGATTAAACAGTTGCCACTTGAGTTTTCTTTGAATTGTTTTTCTAATTTCACATATAGATATAATTGACTGTCATCTTCTTTATCGAAACGAGAAAATTTAAATCCATTAATGGAGGTTTCCTTATAAGTTAACCCTTTATTGTTCCAACGGTCGAAAGGATGACGATCTTTGATGTAACATACAAGGTTAGAAGGTTCTTTTTGAAGTTCACGACGATTTTCGACCAGCTTTAATTCTTTTCTTAAATTTTCTTCTTGAGCTGGAAGATTTTTAAGTTTATTTTTAATATCGATTATTTCTTGGTTTTTATCTTTAATCGTTTGTTCATATTTGTCAGGCGTTTGGTTTAAAGTGACTAATTCTTGTTCTAATTGGGAGATTTTATTTTCTTGGTGGATTTTAGTTAATTGCTGATTAATATTATTTAATTCCGATTGGATTTGAGAATAGCGACGATTGTAATAGTTAATGCCGTTTAAACCATCAAAGGTATAGCGACATTCAATTCTAGTTTCGTCTTTAGGTTTATCTAAATATTGATTGAAACCTTGACGCCATTGAGCGTATTGATTTTCACAAGCTTCTCTTCTTTTTTTAACCTGACTATAATCAGGTTTCATTTTTAATTTTAGTTGTAAGACTTCTTCGAGATCCGAAGGTAACATGACTGCGTGGGTTTGAGGGTTTTGTTGAGCCCATTTGGCCGTTTTTTTGTAAGCTTCTTCAATGATCGTGGTTAAATCACGATTAGAGAGATTTTTGCCTTGACATAATTGGGTAATATCTTTTAAAGCTAAGAAAGTATGATAACTAATTTGATAAGGAACAATAATATGTTTTAAATAACATTCAATTTCGGAATTTTTTAAATTACCAATATAGATTTCTTTACTAAAACGGCTGCGTAAAGCCGTATCAATTTTATGAAGGTTATTAGTTGCTCCCATTAAGACAATTTTTTTATTACTACTATTAAAACCATCTAATTTATCTAATAAAGTATTAATCACATTGACTCCTCCTGAATAAATGTTAGAATCATTACGATTTTCTAATCCTTCAATTTCATCAATAAAGATAATGGTTTTATCATGATTTTCGGCTTCTTGCCACACTTTCTCGACTTCTTTTTCTCCTTCGCCGATGTATTTTTGTCGGAATTTGGAAGGAATTAAATTAATAAAGTGAACATTAGCTTCCCCACAAAGAGCTTTGATTAAGAAGGTTTTACCTGTTCCTGGTGGTCCATAAAGTAAATAACCTTTGGGACGAACTTTATCAAAGTTAATTAAGGATTGGTTTGTTCGAAAATAACTTAATAAATCATCTAATTCTTCTTTTTCTGTTTCCATACCGTAAACATCTTTGAATGTCACTTGTTTTTTAGTATGAGGAAGAGGTTTATTTTCTTTTAAATGATTTAATTGGATAGTTAAATTTTTCTTTTGTTTTTCAAAAGCTAATTTTTGATCAGTTAAGAACAGTTGAAAATCATTTAGATTTTTTAATTCAGTTTGATTTTTTCGATATTCTTTTTGCGTTTTTAATTCTTCAATTCTTTTTTGATTAGCTTCGACATAATTAAGAGCTTGGTTTAATTGGGAAATTTGTTGTTGGAGGTTTTCTTGGGTTTGAAGTTGGGCTTTTTCTTGAGCTAATTTTTCTAATTCTTCTTGTTTTTCTTTTTGATTTTGGTTTAACGCTTTTCTTTGTTCTAATAAATTATCGACTAAGGTTTGTTGGGTTTGTTGTTGGGTTTTTAGTTCGGTTAATTGTTGTTGTTTTTGGGTTTTGATGGTCGGAGTTAATTGAGGATTATTAGTTAATTCGGTTTGGAGAGTTTTAATTTTGGTAATAATGTCGGTTAAAGTTTTAACATTCTCATCAATTTGGGTTTTTAAGGTGTAATCTTTTTGTTGTAATTCTTTGATTTTGGTTTGTTCTAATTTGATTTGGTTTTCGATCTTTTGTTGTTTTGTTGATGAGGGTTGTTTAGTTAATGATAGGTTTTTAGTTGGTGGACGAGAATGAGTGATGCCAAAGATTAATAAAATCAATAAACCTAAACTTAATAATCCGATCAAACTCAGATAAATTTTTTTGTTTAATGTCATAGAGAACCTCCTTTCTTAGGTTTTTGAAAGAAAATAATTGGGTTATTTTAAAATTAAAGTTTTCGCTTTATCTTTAATCGATTTTGAAAGTTTAAAAGCGACTACTGTTTTCGCAGGAATTTTTAATTTTTTCTTTGTTTTAGGGTTTCTACCGATGTAGGCTTTTCTTGGTTTTAATTGGAATTTACCGATTTGAGGTGATAAAACTACTTCTTCATTAGTAGTAATTGCTTCAATTAAAGTCTTTTCGAAGATATGATAAAATTCTTCTGTTTTTGAAATTGAGGTTTTATTTACCTCAGCGATTTTTTTAATTAATTCTTTTTTAGTCATAATGATTTGACTCCTTTTTTGATTTTTTTGGAAAATTACTGTTATTTAAATTAAAATAGAGTTTCATATCCAATTTAATGATGTGAAACGATAGTGAAAATTTTAATTTTACTCATAATTTTTAATAATGATTTCTTGATGGATTTTTTTGTTGGTGAGATAATGGCTTGTTGTTGTTTTTGTTTTAATGATGTGACAATTTGAAAATAAATGAAGAATTGGGGTTGTTTCATAATTGGTATATAACCATTTAACACCCCTTTTGGTTGCTTGGTGTAATTCCAAGGCTAATTGTTGATGATCAGTAAAAGAAAATGGTTTTTGGTAAAAATCTTTATCTTTAATACCTTCATAGTAATATGGTGGATCGATAAAAAGAAAATCGCCTTGTTGACTATTGGCGATAATTTGACGAAAATCCATACAATATAAAACATGTTTTTTATTTTGGAAATGTCTTTAGAATGTAACTAATTCGTTTAAATTGATGATGGGAGTTTTTTGTTTGGATTTATACCCAAAATTTGTTTTTAAATTACTTTGCTTATCATAACGAGTAATACCACGAAAAGCGTATTTATTTAAAACATAAAAGATAGCTGACCTGGTTAATTTTTTTCTTTTTTTGACATTTTGATTATATTGGTTTAATAAATGTTTAAAAGCTTGTTTTTGGTTCTTTTGGTTGTTATATTGGTAAATATAATTTTCTATGGCTTTGACCTTGTTAACGAAATGATCGGGATTTTGGAGACTTTGTTTCCACATAGTGATTAATTGGTGATCATTATCGTTTAAAATCGCTTTTGATGGTTGTAAATAAAAATAAAGAACCCCACTTCCTAAAAAAGGTTCGTAATAAGTTTTAAATTGTTTGGGTAAATGAGAAATAATTTGAGGCAAAAGTTTTTTCTTACATCCAATCCAATTAATTTTCATCTTTCTTCTCCTTATTCCATAAATAAAATAAAAAGAAAATATCAGAAAAGATGGCGATCATAGCGTTAAATTTTAATCCTAATTCAAAATTGAAAAATAAAGCCATAATATTACTAATGATGAAAAATAAATAGGAAATGGTTAATAAAATAGGATATCTTTTTTTCATTTTGTCTCCTTTATTTTTTTATTTCTTTTGGTTTCCTTACCAATAATTGTGTGTTTTTTTCAAATAAAAAACCCCTTTTCAAAAGGGGTTAGATGATTAAGTTTATTTGGTTGTTATTGAGTTTTATGAATTGATTGTTTTAAAAAGGTAAAGTTTCTTGAGGTTTATTATCTAAAAAGATCACGTTTTGAAGAATAACTTTAGTGTTAATTTTAGTTTGACCTTCATTATTCGTATATTTTTGAATGGATAAAAGCCCTTCAAGATAAATTTTCGAACCTTTATGTAAATATTTCTTCATGTTTTCGGCTTTTTTTCGAAAAGCGACACAAGGGATGAATTGGGTTATCTCTTTAAGGTTAACCGCTAATTGAAAATCGATTTTAGGGATTTGTTCGTTGTTTGAATTGATATATTGTTTTTCTAAATCATGGCTTATACGGCCTATTAATTGAACTTTATTTAACATATTTTAATTTTCCTTCTTTTTGATATATTTTTTTATTTATCCATCAATAAAACTTTTGAAAACAAATGTATTGAACGACTATCTAATTTGTTGATGTTGGAATCGTTTATTACTGTTGTTTCAAAAATTTTATGTTGAGTTTTGATACAAAAAAAAGATTACTTTGAAAGTAATCTGGTTTTTTTATTGTTTCAAATAACTAGTTTAACGTCATTACGGACGAGAAAGGTTAACGTTTTTTTGTTTTTTTTAATTTTTTGATAGCGATGTTTTTAATATTTTCTACTTTTTTTAAAGATAAATGGAGTTTTTGGGCTATTTCTTCATTCGAATAACTAGTTTGATAATCTTCGTTGATATTCCCTAAAGGAACACCAAAACTTAAATGGATAATTTTGAATTCGGTTTCGCTTAATTTTGCTTTCATTTTTTTAAAAAATTTTCATGCTTAACTTGTTTTAACCATAATTGATGAGGATTTAGTTTATTTATTTGATATGGTTCACAAAAATCTTCTTGAAAAGAAAGATTATCCTTTTTATGATTTTTTTGTGGGATTGAAGGAGAATGGCTTTTTCTTATTATTTCTCTTATTTCCGATTTGATGGTTGGAGTAGCATAAGCGATAAAGTCATAACCTAAATCTTGGTAATGATTGAGGGCTTTGATTAAT
>NZ_JSWH01000096.1:0-4433 GCF_000803325.1 Chrysanthemum yellows phytoplasma | reverse complement strand
ACTTTATTAAATAATTTATAAATTAGATTAAGTTGTAATAAAAACTAATTCTTATATATTTTACCACATAAAAGTAGTTGCTAAACTAAATTTGTAAATTGACAAAAGATAAAATATGAATTTTTCAACATTTCCAAATATAATAATGTATAGTCAGTAAATAATAGTATAATATTTAAGGAAACTAGTTTTCAATAGAAAGGATTTTGTTATTTTTAATGAAATCTATTCAAACTAAATACTACAAGTATTTAATAATTATCACATTTATTATCGCGCTAATAATTTTGTTATCTGCAATTATTTTTATTAAACAAAAAATAAATCTGTTCCTAATGCAAAATTAAGCCACATCCTTCCTGAAATCAAACCCGATACCAAGACAAACATTATTGAACATTATTTAGGTCTCAATCCTAATTTAGAAAATTTAAAAACCGAATTTAGAAAAATAAACCCTGATTGGAACCAAGAAGTTTTTGCTTATAATTATCATATGCTTTCTAAAAGTAATGCAAATCAAAAAATTACTGATGCTATCCAACACAAAATTTTTGCTATTTTTTTAAACTTTAATGATGAAAAAATGAAATCATACCAAACCCAAAATAATCTTTTAGATGCCTT
The DNA here is from genome assembly GCF_000803325.1 of Chrysanthemum yellows phytoplasma. Lineage (NCBI taxonomy): Bacteria > Bacillati > Mycoplasmatota > Mollicutes > Acholeplasmatales > Acholeplasmataceae > Candidatus Phytoplasma > Chrysanthemum yellows phytoplasma. The sequence goes on along the minus strand of NZ_JSWH01000096.1, from coordinate 3,806 downwards.
AAATCAAAATCAAAACAATAAAATGCATATTTTTTGGAAAAAAGAAAAACCAAATACCGAACTTATATTAGCTTTAAAAGACCAATTATTGCATAACACAAATAAATGGCAACAAACAGCAACAAATATTTTGGATAAAATACAAACCTATATTAATAATGATATAGATCAAATATTAAAAAATCAACTAAGCTTGCTTGAAAAAAATAAAATTATAATTGATATGAATGCAGGCAAACTCAAAATCACAGACATTAAGATTTTATAAAACAAAATTTGATGGCTAATGCAAATGCCAAACTTGAATCTAATCCAGAACAAAATATTTTAATAAAACAATTAAGAAAACAATCTTTTAATTTAATGGAGTTAAGAAACAAATTCCAAACTCTCAAAAAAATAATTCAAAAAATAGCTCAAAATGGTAATATAACTACCATATTTCAAAAAGATATGCAAGAATTAGAAACTCTTATAAAAACAACTATATTAGAAATTATAAATGAATCTGATAAATTAAATATATAATTTGGTAAATGACTAATTATTTTTCAAATCCATTTTTTTCCTCAATTCTTCCAAAACTTGATCTACAATAACTTTAACTTGAGGATTGACAAAAAGAATCTGATTTTTAACTTCAAAATGAGTTTTTTTACTACAATTTTTCAAAATCACAATTTTTAATTTATCAATATTAACTTTTTTCAACATTCTTCTAATTTTTTGTTCTTTAGCTTGTCTTTTTAACATGAATATCGCCTTTTCGTTTTATTTTTATTAATAAATTATTTTTAGTTCATCAAATAAAATAATATAAGTTAGTTTTTTAATGCCGTTTTTGCATTTCAGCTTTTATTTTAATCTTTTAGACATAAATTTTGGCTTGATTTTATCTTTACCATATTTGGTTTGCTTTTTTACCTTTATAAAGATATTATACAACTTTTAAAATAACTTTTTTATATTTTGTCATTATTGTCATTATTTTTTAATATATTTCATCATTTCATTATTCCTATCATTTAAATTATTCCCATTTTGGATATATTTAAATATTTTTAATCACAAAGGAGCCAAACTTCATTAATCATTTTCAAAATCAAAAAAAACTACTATTTTACCACAAAAACCCCCAATTCAAATTATTTTGTATTTTTTGCATTTCTATAACATCAATAACATTATTAATTGGTTTAGTTTATTTGCAATTTAGAAATCAAAGACTAAATCATAAAATTGCAAGCAAAAAAGTAGCTATTAGCACACCTCAAATCCAAACTCTCAAAAACTATAAAAAAACTCACCCAAACAAAATCAAGGAAAAAAAGTGGGATAAAACTTTAAATAAGGAAATAGAATTTGTATCTATAATCCACAAACCTACTTTAATGACTCACAACAAATACATTTTTGATGGCATTAACGGATTTAGATATTATCAAAAGAATTATCACGTATGCAAAATATTTTAACCCAAGAGCTCAAAAAACCAACTATTACAAATTTAGAATCTATTTCCGAATTAACTGATGCTCAAATATTAGAACAAATAATAAATCCCCAAAAAATTACTCAAATCCAAAAAGAACTTGATTTGATTCAACAAAGAAATAACCATTTTCAAGAACCTTTAGATTCGCAATGGATTAAATTATTGCAAAATCCTTTTAATAAATGGCAAATCCAAACTTTAAATAAGATAGATATTTTTGCTCAAAACCAAATAATACAAGATAACAATACTATTTTTAACCAAAATATGGCAATTACCTTAGATAAAATAAATAAGATTATAATTATGGAATATAACGGTCCTCAAAAATTATTAATTCAAGACAAAGAGAATTTTTTAGGTAATTTAATATTAAACATTTGCCAAAACCAATTTAACTGCAAAGAAAGTTTAATTTATACTTTAATCCTGTAAGAAAAACTTTATCTATTTATAACAACAAATAAATTGCCATAATAAACGCCCATAATTGTTCTAAAACTTTCAAAAAATCAAATATTTGCTACATTAAATAAGATCAACTCTAAAAAGTTGGTCTTTTTTTTATATACAAAATTGCAAGGAAAACACTCATGATCTACAGATTAGTGAGCAAAAAAACTTGTTTTTTGTGATAAAATGATGTTAATAGCAATATTTTATTTTTTTAAATTGCTGTTGCAAAATTTAAAAAGGGGAATAAAATGATGTAGAAAAAATGCATTCAAAACAACAATTATTTTTCATTTAGATATTTAACTTTTTTGTTTTTTTAAAATATATTTCTAAGATGCTTTAAAAATGATTCTTCTTTAAGAACTTTCGAGAATCATTAGAATCATTAAATAGAATCATAACAAAATTAATTTTTACACATCAATCATTATTTTTTATTTTTTTAAAAAAAGAAGAATTTTTAAATTTTAATTATTTTTTAAATCACAAAAATAATAACAATAGAAAGTCATATAGTGCCCAAATGAATAATTTAGACAAAGACTTCGAGAACTATTTCAAATTATCTAAATTATCTAAACTTTGTTTTTTAATTTTTTTAGGGTTTTTAGTTTTGGGATCAAATTATAATACAGCCAAAGCTGACAAATAACAAAATAAAAGACAAGCAATTTTAGATGAATGGCAAGAAATCCACAACAATACAAATAATACTAAAACTATCACCAAAAAGCAAAACAACACTACTTTAACAACTCAAAAGAAAGCTTTAATGGTTGGTAATAATAAAAAACTTGTTTCAAGAGTACTTAACGCAAATGGAACAGTTAATTGGAGACATGATAATACTTATGATAGAATTTATGATAATAAGGGTAACGAATTATCTCAAAGAAAGTTTTTCCAAGGACATACAGAAACAAATCCCAAAATTAATTGGCTAAGTTCTTATGATACAATTTATGACGAAAGCGGACAAAATCCTACCAAACAAATATATTATGCAAAAGAGCAAACAGAACAAGAACGAAAAATTGATTGGTTCAAATCTTGGACTGCCTCTGTTGAAACTGTTCCAGCAGAAAATAAAAAAATATTTTCACAAAGATTTTATAAACCAGAAAGTACAGAGCAAAACCTTATAATTGATTGGTCTGAATCTTGGGATAAAACTTTTTATGGTGATGACAGCAAAGCATCTAGAAGATGTTACAAAGCTGAAAGTACAGAGCAAAACCTTATAATTGATTGGGACAATAGAGATTGCGCTGTTGCATTTTTTTAGACAACTTTTGTCTCTAAAATTATTCTTTAAGACTAAAAATTAATAGATAATTTAATATCTTTTCAAACTAAAGAAATATTGTTTTCATTCAAAAAAGTGTCTAAAAAAATGCAACAGCGCAGAAGAATTAGAACAACAAATCGATAAATGGGTGCAACAAGGCCTTCACATTGAAGCTTTAGAAGGAACCATTAAAGCTTTAGAAAACGTCTCTGGTAAATATCTTGAAGAAAATGCCGAACTCCGTCATGAAATCAACAAACTTAAAGAACAAATAAAAGACGAACAAAAAGCCCATGAAGAAACTAAAGTACAATTACAAACAAGAAGTGATAATTTAACTCAAAAACAAGAAGAATTAACAAAAATAGATTTAATGATTAAAGCGCAAGAAAACACCTATAGTGGTGCAATTAAACCTTTGACTACAAAAATCACAAACGACGCAGTTAAAATAACTAAACGTACAACTGAAAAAGTAACTTCTTGGTTCAAAAGTTGGTTTTAATTAAAATTCAAAAATTAAATGTGTTAAAATATTGGTATATTCAAAATTACCCGAAAGGAACT
>NZ_JSWH01000095.1:0-10326 GCF_000803325.1 Chrysanthemum yellows phytoplasma | reverse complement strand
TATTAATGTTTTTTAAAATATTTTTTTGACTGCTTGCATTGACAGGCGTTAAAAGATATTGATCCAAAGGAATGCAAGAATCTAAACTTACTCCTATTTTTAACCTTTTAAATTGTTTAGTGCCTAAACGATCAATAATATTCCTTAATCCGTTATGCCCTCCATGACCACCTTGCATTTTTAACTTTAATTTGCCTTCATCCAAATAAATATCATCTACAATAACTAAAATATTTTCTATCTTAATGCGATATTTATTTATAATTTTTTTTACCACTTCACCTGATAAATTCATATACGTTTGTGGTTTAATCAATAATGATTGGTGGTGGTTAAAATTAATTTGATAAATGTGGGCGGTTTTGTCTTCCTTCAAGATTTGATATTTATTTTGACTTAAAAAAGAATCAACAACAGCAAAACCAACATTATGACGAGTGTTTACAAATTTGGTACCTGGATTGCCCAAACCTACAATAAGTTTCATCGTTTTTCCTTTCTTTTTGTTGTGTTTTATTATTTCATTTTATTATTTATGATAAGCAAAAGCAAAAAAGCAAAACAAAAGCCGTTTGCAAATTTATTTTTGCAATTATATATTTGAATTATTTTACTAATTACATTATTTTTTGGAATTGCACAAAGAAAAGTGATTTTAATTTTTTTATTTTGTGCGCAAATTATTTTTAATAACAAAGATAACAAAATACCAACGCCAATAAAGAAAAAAGACGCCTTTATTAAAGCATCTCTTATATAAATTATTGAAACAAATAACAAAGAAAGAATTATTTATTAATATCTTTTAAAATATTTTCTATACGGCGTCCATAAGATAAAGATTTATCATATTTAAAAACTAAATCAGGTATTTTACGAAAATTTTTAATTTTTTTAGCTAATTCCAACCGAATAACAACTTTATTTTGTTCAATAGTTTCTTCTGTTAATTTCAAAACAGTTGGATCATCGCTTAAAATAGTGTAATAAACATTAGCAAAAGACAAGTCTTTTGTTACTTTAACATCGGTTAAATTAATATATCCTATTTGTTCGTCTTGAATAACATCATTAATTAACACCAATTCTTTTTGAATTAGACTAGACAATCTTTCAGCTGTTGTTACCATTTTTTATTCCTCTACTTTGCTTAGTTTAGATGTTTCTATTATATCATTAATTTCAAAATCATTAAAACCATCAAGTAAAATGCCGCACTCATAACCTTGTTTGGCAGATTTAATGTTGTCTTTGAGATGTTTTAAGGATGCAATTTTACCTTTAAATAAAACTTCATCATTGCGCATTACTTTGGCAAAATCGCTATTATTGACAATACCTTGTGTCACATAACAACCAGCAATATTGCCAACTTTACTGATATTAAAAATTTTTCTTACTTCTACTTTACCAGTAACCACTTCTTCAAAAGTAGGCTTAATCATAGATTTTAATTTTTGTTCAATATCTTCAATAATGCGGTAAATAACATTATGAATAGTAATTTTTACTTCTTGTCTTTGAGCAGATTTGAGTGTGGAAGAAGCAGGTTTGATATTGAAGCCTATTAACAAACTGTCTGATGATTTGGCAAAAGCAATATCTGTTTCTGTAATGGTGCCAACAGCAGCGCGCAAAAGTTGCACTTTAAGATCAGATACTTTAATTTTGGCAATCATACCTTGAAGCGCTTCCAAACTTCCTTGAGTATCAGCTTTTAAAATGATATTTAGTTCTTGCGGTTTTTCGGTTTCTAAGTCTTGTAAAATATCTTCTAAATTAAGAGGTGAAAGGGTTTTGGCTAAATTTTCTTTAGTTTGGGATTTTTTTTCGGCTACAATTTGGCGTGCTTGTTTTTCATTAGCAACGGCGTAAAAAATATCTCCTGCTTGAGGCACTGCTTTTAATCCTGCAACACGCACAGGTTGCGAAGGTAAGGCTTTGGTTAGTTTTTTTTTGTTTTCATCTTCCATGGAACGAATTTTTCCATAAGAAGCTCCAGCAACGACGATATCGCCTACTTTGAGGTTGCCATCACTTACAATAAAAGTAGCCACCAGTCCTAAAGATTTATCAAGGCTTGCCTCAATAACTGTTCCTTGAGCTTTTTGATCGGGATTAGCTTGTAAATTTTGGATTTCACTAACTAAAAGAATAATTTCTAATATTTTTTCCAAACCTTCTCTTTTTAAAGCAGAAATAGCAATATAAGGAGTAGTGCCGCCCCATTCTTCAGGCAACAAATCATAACTAGATAATTCTTGCATAATTTGTTGTGTGTTATTATTGGGTTTATCAATTTTATTTAAAGCAACAATAATAGGAATTTGGGCTTTTTGGGCGTGCTTCAAGGCTTCTAAGGTTTGTGGTTTGACACAATCATCAACTGCTACTACCAAAATACAAATATCAGTAATTTTAGCTCCTCTAGCCCTCATCTTATCAAAAGCTTCATGTCCTGGAGTATCAATAAAAGTTATTTTATTGCCTTGGTATTCAACTTGATAAGCTCCTATATGTTGGGTAATGCCTCCAAATTCTTGATCAACTACACGAGTTTTTCGAATGGCATCTAATAGGGTAGTTTTACCGTGGTCAACGTGTCCCATAATAGTTACAATGGGCGATTTTTTTTGCAAATTAAGTTTTTGGTTGGGTTTGGTTTTAGTGAGGGAAGGCGTTTGCGGTTGAAGTTGTGGTGGGGTGTGTTTTTCTTGGGGTTCGCTTACTTGAATATTGTAATCTTTGGCTAAAAGTTCAACAATATCTTTTTCTAAGGTTTGATTAACATCTGCTTTAAGTCCTAATTGTAATAATTTTTTAATTAAAACAGCACTGGTAATGCCAAAAACTTGAGCGATTTGAAAAACTTTGTCTTGGGGATTAAAAACATAGTTTTTACTAGCAAAATCGTTTCGCAAATCCGTTTCCTTGGATAATTTAGGGGTAGTTTTGGATGAATTTTCATTATTTGTTTTTTTGTTAAAGGTCATTTACATCCCTCCTTTAATTTTAATAATTTTTAATGCATGAAAATAAAAGATTGCAACATAAAAAATAAATTGGGCAAAAAATAAAAAATGTGAAGTGTGAAGTGAACAAAAAATATTTCAAAGATGGAAAAATGCATAAATAAAATATAAAAATGTTTACTAAGTTTGTAAAGCAATCAATTTTAAAAGAGTTTGATATATTTCTTCAGGAACTTTGGTTTTGAGTTTTTTATCTAAAAGTTTCTTTTTTTGCGACAAAATAACATATTCAAGTTTTAAAGTTAGATATGCTCCTCTTCCTTGAAGTGCTAAATTAAAATCAACAGCTACTTTTCCTTGTTTAGTGCTATTTATTCTAATCATTTTTTTGATATCTTGAATTTTTTTAGAAACTATACAAGTTCGCAAAACAGTCATTACAATTAAATTAATCCTTCTGTTTGGGCTTGATCTAAGGTTTTGATATCAATATTCCACTTAGTTACTTCCACTGCTAATTTAACATTTTTACCTAATTTACCAATCGCTAAAGAAAATTGGTCGTCAGGAACAATTGCAAGAGCGTATTTGTTAATGTCGTCTTTGATGACAACTTGAAGGCATGAAGCAGGTTTGAGGGCATTTGCAATAAGTTCTTGGGGATCGTCGCTCCAAACAAATAAATCAACTTTTTCGTCTTTAAGGATTTTGATAACATTTTTAATACGGTTACTTCTTTCGCCAATACAAGAGCCAATGGCATCTACTTGAGCGTCGCAGGACAATAAACCAATTTTGGTACGTTCGCCAGAAATGCGGGCAACCCCTGCAATTTTAACGATGCCTTCTTGGATTTCAGGAATATTTTCTTCTAACACTTTAACTACAAGTCCCACATGATTACAACTGACAAAAATCTTAGGCCATTTAGTAGTTTTTCTTACTTCTGACAAAAAAACTTGAATTCTTTCGCCTACTTGCATTTCATTATTGGAAGCAATTTCTTTTTTAGGCAGCAAGGTAGTAATTTCTTTTTCTAATTCCAAATTATAAAATTTATCGTTTTCCGAAATAATTTTAGCGCTAATTAATTTGCCTTCTTGTTGTTTGAAAAAATTATAAATGCTTTCTCTTTTCTTTTTGGTAAGCTCTTCGTTGAATTGATTTTTAAGTTCTTTGACAGCGTATAGATTAAAATCTTTAGGATCAACTTTAATATCAATTACTTGACCTATTTTGGCATGAGGCTTAATTTGTTGGGCTTCTTCAAGAGTAATGGGAGTTGACTCTTTTAAATTAATAGTGCTCATAGTAGCTTCGTCGGCAACCAAAAATTGTTTATATAAAATAATTTCGCTTTTGTCTTCTTTTAACTCAATTTTACAGCTTTTAACTTTATGATTTTTTTTGCAACCAGAAATCAATCCTTTAGCAAAAGCATCAATAACTTGGTCTTTATCTAAATCTCTTTCTTGAGCGATTTTATCTAAAAGTTTAAAAAATTCTTACTAATCAAACGATACCTCCTAGTAAATGCATCTTGTTAGATGTGGGCGAATTTAACATTAACAAACGCAACCAACTAAAACCAGATACAAAATAAAAAAACAGTGATTTGTTACAAGCACCATTTTTATCTTTTGATGAAAAAAAAATAACTCATAATATAATTATATCATTTCCCAAGGCAAATAACAATTTTTTATGCATCCTTAAGGAATTTTGTGAGTAAAAAGGAGATAAAAATAATAAATTTGACTATTGGACAATATCTTTAGGAGTTAAATATAAGAAATTAGGTTTTTGGGTTTGGCTGATAAGTCCTTTCAAAATTTCTACCATTACCCAAGTATCTTGTTTGCAATATTGTTCTAAGGCTTGAAATTGCGCTTGAAATTGCAAAGGAGACATTTTAGGCAGTTGAATATAAGTTAAAAAAGCCTCAATACCATTTTGAATAACTAAATTTTGATAATTCAAATTGCAAAATAAAGGAGTAATTTTTTTGATAGAAAAAGAACCTTGCAAATGGGGATGATAAAAATTAATGCCTGCGGCTTGTTCGGAATCAAATCCTAGGTTTTGATAAAAAGTTTTGCTGCCTTTTAGAAGGTCTTTAAGATCGAAAATACGCGCAATAATGTTTTGGATTTGCAAGGAATATTCAGGAAAAAGCAAAGATAATTCTTGAAGGCGTGTTTTTTCAAAAGCTTTATGATAAACAATAATGGAGCCTCCATCATCTAAAATGGCATTGGTTAGTTTTTCTAATAGGGTTTTTCTGTAATCGGCGTGATCGGGTGCCAAAAAAGAAACGTGATTTTTATCTTTGTTGCACAAACCAGGGGTTTTTTCGATGTGAAGTGAAAATTGAAATAAGGATTGAGTATAGGGTTTTTCGCCTTTAAATCTAGGAAAAGGACACGGAAAAGCCTCAAAATCTAAATAATAAAGAGGGTATTTTAGAATTTGCAACCCTGCTTTAATCTTATCAAAACAATAATAAGGAAGCTTTTTTTGGGTAACTTTTTGTTGCACTTTGTTATCAAAACGATTCAACCAAGCAAAAGGAATGTCAGAAACATGATAATATTGTTGCAAAATTAACTGTTGTGTTTCGTGTTTTTGTTTGTTTTGGGAGTCAAAAAAACCTAAATGATTATAAAAATAAGTAAAAATACTGTCTTTGGAAGGGATGTTTTCATAAAAATGAAGGATTTTTTCAGGCAACAAATAATAAGAAGAAGTGTCGTTTGGCTTGTTAGTTTTTGAAGACAAATAAGAAATTAAAAGATTGGCATCATTTTCTAATATTTGAGTTCCTTGTTGTGTAATCAAAGTCAAATCAATAAAAGTAAGCAAGTTAGGATCCAAAGCCGCATTACAACTTTTGCAATCATAAACATAATCCGAATTAAGAACTACCAAATAATACTCTATTTTTTTCTTTTTTTGTGCCTCAGTTAAATTATTTTCAATTACCCATCTTTGATAAGTTAAATCATAGATGTATTTTCCTTCTTGTGATTTGGGATTAAAAAAAGTTTGCATTTTTTTTTGATAAGATGGGTTGTCTTGATTGGAGCCCTTGCAAAAAGGTGATAAGGTGTTAGGACTTGTATAATGGAAAAAGGGCATTTTTTCTTTGTTATCGTTTACAAATTGCAATTTTAAGAATTTTTTGCTAGTAGTAGTTTTAGTTTCAAAAATACGAATAGTAGTTTTGTCTTCTTGATATCCATCTAAAAAACAATAAAATTGATATCCTTGTTTATTCATTTGAAACTTTTTTTGTTGATAAGTTTCCAAAGAAAAAATAACTTCTCCTGGAAAATGTTTTTCCAAATAAGAACCTACCAAAAGCTCTAATTGTTTGTAATAAGGTTGCATAATGTTTAAATGTTTTTGGTTTAAAACAGCTTGATATTCGTCTTGCTCGCTTAGATTTTCTTGTAAAAAAGCAAGTTTTTTAGCATAAGTTTCTTCATTAATTAAATCTTTGAGTTCATTGGAAAAATCCAAAAGAAACTGAGATTTATTTTGATACAAAAACTTAAAATTCAAATATTTTAAAACTTTTAAAAACTTAATAAAACGAGTTTTAGAAATTTTCATTCATGTGTCCTTAATTATTGTCTAATTTGATATCTGCATAAAAGCAAAAAATACAAAATAATTGATTATTTTGTATCATTATTATTGCAAAAATTTAATTGTTATAAATTATTGTTAAACTACAAAAAAATACAAAATATTAAGCAATTTAAGTTGGGGATTTTTAAAATTGGTTTTTTATTCATTAAAAAATACAAGGGTTAAGGGTTATTGTTTTTGATTAAAGTTTTTTAATGTTTTTTGAATACGCAATTTAGCATCAAAGTCTTTTAAAGCATTTCTTTTATCGTGTTGTTTCTTACCTTTAGATAAGGCAATTTCTAATTTAACTAAATTTTTATTAAAATAAACTTTTAAAGGAATAACAGACAATTTTTCAGTTTTAATTTTGTTTTTAATTTGGATAATTTCATGTTTTTGCAACAAAAGCTTTTTAGTTCTATTTTCATCATATGCCAAACAACAACTAAAAGGATATTTTAAAATAGTCATATTCACTATAAAAGCTTCTTCATTTTTGATATGAATATAGGAGTTTAATAAATTAATTTTTCCTATTCTAATTGATTTTACTTCGCTTCCTAATAATTTGATTCCTGCTTGATATTTTTTCTTTTCTAAAGAATAATCATAAAATGCTTTTTTATTAGTGATAATTGTTTTCATAATTTAAACTTTTCCTTTGCAAAATGAAATAAATGCAATAATCAAATTTGAGTTAGTAAGTTTTTTTAAAAATAAGTTTGTTGTACAGTATATTTATCACCAATATTATTGTCAAATCTTTTCTTTTCAAACATTTTAATCAAATATTAATGAAATAATTTAATTACAATTGAGCCTTATTAAAACTGAAAAATGATATGGAGGCAAAACACAAATAAACTTTATTTGCAAAAATATAAGAAGGTTTTTATTGCTTTTTTTCTTTCTTTAAAGAAGGTTTAATAACTTTTTGATAAGTTAAAAGACTTGTTTCAATAGCACTAAATGCTGCTTGTTTATCTTGTATAGCTTCAATAACTACTTTTTTCTTTTCCAAAGCTTTGTAATTTTCAAAAAAATGCTTAATTTCTGCAATCATTGGCAAAGGCATATCTTTTAAATCTTGTAAATGAGAAAAATACTTATCAAAAACAGGAACTGCAATTACTTTTTCATCTAATTCATCATTATCAATCATTTTAATTACTCCCAAAGGACGACATTTTACCAAAGTCATAGGATCTAGGATTTCTTGAGATAACACCAAAACATCTAAAGGATCATTGTCTTCACAATGAGTTAAAGGAACAAATCCATAATTAATCGGATATCGAAAAGCAGTTGTCAAAAAACGATCAAGCAACAAAAGACCTGTTTCTTTGTCAATCTCATATTTTTTTTTACTTCCTTGAGAAATTTCAATAACTACTATAAACTCTTCTTTGGTAATTCTTTCAGGATTAATATCATGTAATATATTCATTTTTAAACCTCTTTATTATTTTATTTATTTTATAATTTGTTTTATGATATTTTATTGTTTTATTTTTTTGCAATAAATTTTTATCTTTGGTAATTACAAAAGATACATTAAAATGCTTCCTGCAACTGCAACATTTAGGCTTTCGACATTTTGAGTGCAAATATTTACAAAATAATCAGAAAGGGCTTCTGTTTCCAAAGAAATCCCTTGTCCTTCGTTTCCTAAAACTAATACTTTTTTAGGATATTTTTTAGCATCTTCCATAGTAATATTGGCTTTTTGGGGAAAAGCACTAAAAATAGAATAGTTTTTTTCTTTAATTTCTTCTAAAAAGGATTTAGTATTGCCTCTTTTTAAGGAAAGCGAAAATAAGGCACCTTGGCTTGATCTAATAGTTTTTTCATGATAAAAATCAGCACTATGAAAACTGGCAAAAACTTGATTAAACCCAAAAGCACTAGCAGAACGCATTAAAGCTCCTAAATTAGCAGGGTCTTGAATATCATCCAAAACTAAAATTTTATCAGACAATAAATTATTCTCTGAGGTAGGTTTGCAAAGAGCCATTTGCTCAAAGACAGTTTTAGTTTGAGATAATTCTTTCATCAAAGAAGGCGCAATAAAAGTCCCTGGTTTTTCCTCATTAGAAGTAAAAATGGTAACAACAGCGTTGTTTTTTTGTGCTTGTTCAATGAGATGATCACCATATACTAAAAATTGTTGATATAAATCGCGATATTTTTTTAATTGTAATTTTTTTAATTTTTTAAAAGTAGGATTTTGTTTCGATGTAATCATAAATGTTCCTTTGAATGAAATTAGTAAAGCATAAAAATATAAAATTAATTTGCATTTTACGCTCTTTTTAAATATTATTTTATTGAATATTATTTTATTGAATTGTTTTTTATCTTTTGTATTTTAATATTGACTTACAATTGTTTGCTCTGGATTTTGTTCGCAAAAATGCTTAATTGCTTCTTTTACATCAAAAAAACCATAATCACAGATATTAAATTGCAAATGTTGGTCTATATTTAGAGTAATTGTATTTTGCAAAGCATCATTTAATAAGGGAAAATAATCTATTTTTTGCTCTTCTCTTTTAGCTTTTAGAATAGTTGGTTTAGTGGTGGGATTTTGAGGCAAATAAAGAGTACAACAATCATGAAAAGCACGAATAGAAATATCAAAAGTATCAATTTGTTTAGCTATTTTAATTATTTCATTTTTATCCATAGTAACTAAAGGTCTTAAAATAGTCATACTCGTTACTTGAGTGGTTGTCTGCATACTTTCCAAAGTTTGACTTGCTACTTGTCCTACTGATTCACCATTAATTAAACATAAATGATTTTTTTGAAAAGCAAATTGAGAAGCTAAACGATACATCATCCGACGCATAACATTAATGATATAAGAATCTAGAACTGTTTTAGTAATTGTTTCTTGCAAATATCTAAAAGGCAATAAATGCAATTTAATTTGATTACCAAAAGCATAACGACTCAAAACTTTAGCTAAATCAATTACTTTTTGGATTGATTCTAAAGGAGTTAAAGGGCTTGATTCAAAATGTAATAACTCTACTGTAATACCTTTTTTCATCGCCAAATAAGCAGCTACAGGAGAATCAATACCACCACTCATCAAAACAGTTCCTCCACCACCAGAAGAAACAGGAAACCCTCCTAAAGCTTGAGTTTCATCACTTTTTAAATAAAGATAAGTGTTTTCTTTTCTAATACTAACATGTAAAATAACTTGAGGATTTTTAACATCAACTATTAATTTACCTTCAAACTGCTTTAAAATTAAAGGAGCAATTTGTTGGGTAAGTTCCAAACTTTTTAAAGCAAAACTTTTATCTTTTCTAGTGGTTTCTATTTTAAAAGAAGTATTTTTTGTAATTTTTTCTTGCAACAATAAACAAGCTTTTTGAACAATATCATCTAATTGTCTACTTGCTTGACTTACTACAACAAAAGAAGAAATCCCTGATACATAAGATAATCTTTTAAGAATTTCTTTTTCTAAACTTGCATCATAAATATATTCTAGATAAGCATAATCATGTTTAAAATACATTTGAACGTTGCAAAGGTCTTTAATTTTATTTTGTAATAATTGTCTTAATGTATTAATGAAAGCTTTTTTATTTTTTCCTTTTAAAAATAATTCTCCAAATCTAATTAAAATTTTTTTCTGATACATAAAGTTCCTCACATCAATATTTTGTGTATGAATATTTTTGAATAAATTATATTTAAA
>NZ_JSWH01000094.1:0-2059 GCF_000803325.1 Chrysanthemum yellows phytoplasma | reverse complement strand
TTTTTATATTTTTGTAATAGTTGTCTAATGACCATTTTGCTCCTATATTCTTCTTTTTGATTTTTTTATATTGCAATTATTTAATTTTTGCGGTAAAATAAGTATTTTTTTATTGTTGTAAAAGAAATAAGAATTCAAAATATGGATGAAATGTTGGGAAATAAAAATAATATTTAGTAACAAATAATATTAATAAATATTTAGGAGATATTATTGTTGATTCACTATTTTTTTAACAAACTAAACATTATGATAACCAAGCCCAGTTTTTAAAAAATTATTAAGTAAACTTTTAGTGTAGGGGTGTTTTGGATTTTTTAATATTTGGGATGTTTTAGCACTTTCTACAATTTGTCCTTGATACATGACAATAATATCATCGGCTACTTGAGAAACTACTCCTAAATCATGGGTGATAAATAAAACAGCAGTGTTTTGTTCTTGTTGTAGACAAGCAATTAAATTAAGAATTTCTTTTTGGACAATTACATCTAGGGCAGTAGTTGCTTCGTCAGCAATTAAAAGTTTAGGTTTACAAACTAATGCCATAGCAATCATTATTCTTTGACACATTCCGCCTGAAAGTTGATGAGGATATGAATTCATTACTCTTTGAGCGTTAGGAATTTTCACTTTTTCCAAAATATCAAGAGTTTTTTGATAAGCTTGGGTGTAATCAAGTTTTTGATGGAGCATTAGAACTTCTATAATTTGATTTTTGATTTTAAAAACAGGGTTAAGGCTAGAAATGGCATCTTGGAAAATCATAGCAATTTCGTTTCCTCTGATTTTTTGCATTTCTTTTTCACTAAATTGAGAAATAATACGATTTTCAAAAGTAATTTCGCCTTGGTAAATTTTTTGGTTTTTTTCAAATAATTTGAGAATAGAAATTGCAGTTTGGCTTTTGCCGCTACCAGATTCTCCAACTATTCCTAAAGTTTTGCCTTTTTGAACTTCAAAAGAAACACCACGAACTGCTTTGATTAGACCTTTTTGGGTTTCAAAATAAGTATGTAGATTGCTAACTTTTAATAAACTCATATTTTACTCCTTTATATTTTAGTAGCTTTATTTTTTAAAGTGCAAGAAATAAAATGATTAGGGGCTACTTGATACCAATCTAGGTCTTGTTTTTGAGTGTGAAATAAAAATCTAAATTTGTTAGTTTCGTAGGTGATTGGCATTTCTTCTAAAGCTTTATTTTGAGTTTTTAATTTAGGGATAGCATTTAGAAGTTGTTTGGTGTAGGGATGATAAGGTTTTTTAAAAAGGCTTTCTGAAGGTGCTATTTCAATTACTTTTCCTAAATGCATTACACAAATGCGGTCACTTAAAAAACGAGCAACTCCTAAATCATGAGTAATAAACAAGAAAGTTAGTTGGTAATCTTTTTTTAAATCATTTAAAAGGTTTAAAATTTGGGCTTGAATTGATACATCTAATGCTGATACTATTTCATCGCAAACAACAAATTTAGGTTTAATAATTAAAGCTCTTGCAATTGCAATTCTTTGTCTTTGTCCCCCTGAAAGTTGATGAGGATAACGGTCATAAAGAGAAGTATCAATGCCACATTTTTTCATGATAGCTAGAATCATTGTTTGATATTTGGGGTCTTTTTTGCCTTTTGTCATTTTGTGGATTAAAAGTCCTTCGCCAATGATATCTGATATTTTGAGATGAGTGTTAAGGGAAGAAAAAGGATCTTGGAAAATAATTTGTAAATCTTTTCTTAAAAAGCGCTTTTCTTTATTACTTAAAGTAGTTAAATCAATTTCTTCAATGTCTTTTGTCTGTGTTTCCTTAGTTTTGGGGATTGTTTCTTTGTGATAAAAAACATTGCCTGAAGTAGGTTTTACAAGTTGTAGAAGAACTTGTCCTAAAGTTGATTTTCCTGAACCAGAGCCTCCAACTACGGCTAATGTTTCGCCTTTGAAAATGGATAAATTAATATTTTGGTTGGCTTTTAGTAAGGTATCTGGTTTTAAAAAGTTTTTTTTGATAGAAAAGTTTTTGGATAAGTTTTTAATTTCAATTAAAACTTGGTTTGAGGATG
>NZ_JSWH01000093.1:0-7303 GCF_000803325.1 Chrysanthemum yellows phytoplasma | reverse complement strand
ATATTATCTAAATACCAAAGTAAAATAGCTTCTCCTATTTGTGGTCTTTTGGCAGCTCCATGTTCTAAAAGTCCATGATGAGAAATTAACATATGTTTTAATAATAATACTTCTTCTTTATCTTGAAAACCCAATAATTGGGCTTCTTTTTCTAATTCACAAGCACCCATGACTAAATGACCCAATAGCAAACCTTTGGGAGTATAGTTTTTTTGTTCTAAATCTAGTTCTTTAATTTTTTCCATGTCATGTAAAATAGTACCTGCAAATAGTAAATCACTATTGAGAAAAGGATAAATTTTTAAAAGAGATTCTGCCATTTTTAACATAGTTAAAGTATGATAACCAAGTCCGCCATAATAATTATGATGAATTTTTAACGCTGCTTTGGAAATTAAAAATTTATTTTTGTTTTTGCAATATAAATTGTAAGTAATTTGTTTTAAGACTTTGTTTTTTATTTTATGTAAATAGTTTTCTAATTCGTCTTTTACTATTGCAAAAGAAATAGGAGCACATTCATAAAAGGCTAAATAAGTTTCATACAAAGTTTGCATATCTAATACATTATAAGCTAAATTGTATGTTTGATTCATCAAAATAAGTTCTTCATTTTTGAGAAGACAAATAGTTTTAAAATGATATATTTGTCCTTGGATAGGTGGTTTGGTTTGAGGTTCTAATTTGATGTTGATGTCGCTTTTGTCTTGTAATTGCAAGGTGATATTATAAAAATGAAGTCCTTGATTGATGCTTGTTACTTTGCCTGTAAAAAAGTTGATTTGTCCTTTTTGATATTTGGGTAAGATGTTGGTTTGGTTTTTTTTCATACGTTTGTTTCCTATTGGTCTAGATTGGTATTGATAAAAATATGTTGATGGAAGTGTTTGTAAATGGAAATAGTAAGTTTGCATTATTACATTTATAAACAAAAATAAATTGATGTTTATAATTTTGTTATTACATAATTTAGTTCATTTTATTTTTATTCATTATTTTATTTATTTATTGTTTATCTAGGATTTGATTTTGGCTAAGTACAAAATTAATTAATTGTTCTTTAATGTTGGGTATTTCTCTATTAAGTACTTTGGTAATTAGTTGTTTTTGTGTATGTTTAATCCATGTTCCTTTGGGTTTGTGGGGTAATTGTTTTAAGACTTCTTGCCAACTAAAATTAAGTTCAGTAATTGTTTTTATTGGTAAATATTGATAAATATATTGTATTTTGGCTGCTGCATAAGGTTCTTTTTGCAAAAGATAATTAATTTGATTAGCTAGGAGACAATTTTTTAATCCATGTTTAAATAAATTAAAAGTAATATTTTCCCAAAGATATAAACTTAAAGAGGCAATGTTTTGGTAGCTTTTTTTCTTTTGTTTGGTAAAAGGAAAAGATGCAAGGATTTGGTTGTTGAGTAAAAGCGACATTGACCAAAAAATTCTTCTTTTTAATTTGTGGTGTGCTTGAATGTATTTAAGTTGAGTTTCATGTAGATAAGCTAAACAAAGAATGCTTTGGGTTAGTTGGGGTAAAAATAGATGGGTTTTAGTTTCTATCATAGTTTTAAAAGTTTGGTGCCAGTTTTTGTGAGTGATGATTTTTTCGATGTGTTCATAGATTCTTTGAGAAGAAATTTTAGCTAATAAATGGTTTTTGTGGATGATAGCTTTTTGGGTAGTTTTTTCTATGCAAAATCCTATTTTAGATTGAAAATAAAAAGCTCTTAAAATTCTTAAAGGGTCTTCTTGGAATCTAATAAAAGGGTCTTTGATGGTGCGGATCAAACCTTGCTTTAAATCTTTTTTTCCTTGTTTTTCAGGTGTGAAATCAAATATTTTACCAGTTTCATCCATTAAAAGAGCGTTAATAGTAAAATCACGTCTTAAAAGGTCTTGATGGACGTTTTTGGTGAAAAAAATTTCACTAGGGTGGCGATAGTCTTTGTAAGTGCCTTCTTTTCTGTAAGTAGTAATTTCGAAAAGATAATTTTCAAAAGTTATTTTAAAGCTACCATAATTAATTTTTATTTGGGTTGTTTTTTCTGGGCATAAAAGGAGTTTTATTTGTTGGGGGGCGGCGTTAGTAGTGATGTCGATGTCTTCGTTAGCATTTATTTTGAGTAAATAATCTCTGACAGTTCCACCCACAATAAAGGCTTCGAATCCGTTTGTTTTTAAGATAGTAATTATTTTTTGAGCTGTTTTTAGTTGATTGGAATGTTTCATATTTTGGGCTTTTAGCAATATTTCTAATTTTTTTATTTTGTTGTGTTTGATTGGTTGGTTGCCTTTGATGATAAATATAGTTAAGATAAAAGTAAAATAGATAATAGATATAAATATTAAAGGTTGTTTTTAGTTTGTTTTATTATTTATTTTTTGGTAAATGTGGTTCAATATAGTATTTTTTATTAGTATTTATTTGTAATTTTAATGTAGGTTGTATTATTTAGGATGTGTCAATATTTAAAATAACAACATTTTATTATTGGCCAATTAGTTTTTTTGAAAATAAAAGACCATCGGTTGTGATGGTCTAATTTGGTTGTGATAAGAGTTTTTATTGGGTTGCTGAAATTATTTTTTTTGTTTTTTTGTTGTTTTTATCGGGATAGTAAATTATTTTTTTTGATTCTTAGTTCTTGAAAAAATTTTTGTAAAAGTTGCATGCTTTCTTGAGCTAAAAGTCCTGATTGGATATTTAATTTATCCATAAAAGGCATATTTTGGATAGATGACATATCATTAAAAGAATATGATTTTTCCATGCTTGTGCCATAATAAAGGTTTTTGATGCCTGCTTGTATGATGGCTCCTGTACACATTAAGCAAGGTTCTAAAGTGACATAAAGAGATACATCATTTAAAAAACGGCTGTTTATCTTTTTGCCTGCTTTCATGAGGGCTAAAAATTCAGCGTGTCCAAAAAAAAGTTTTTTAGTGTTTCTGTTATTGTGAGCTCGTGCAATTATTTTTTGGTTTAAAACAGCGACAGCTCCGATGGGGACTTCTTCTTTGAGGTAGGCTTTTTGGGCTTCTTTTAAAGCTTCTTTCATAAAAAAAATATGTTGTTGGTTGTTATTTTCCATATTTTAAGTATTAATCCACATTCCAAAAGAATTATTGAGATGAATTATTTTAGTGGAGTTATTTAGATTGGTTGGTGAAGTTTTGCCAGTTAATTTTTGTTTTGTCAATATCTGCTAAACAATGGTGTTTGCGACAACGAGGTTCGTGGTATTCTTTTCCGCCTACCAAAACAACAGGTTCATTGCTTTGAGCAGGTTTGCCGTCAATTAATCTTTGAGTGCGGTTGGCTTTTTTGCCACTGATAGCACAAATTGAAGTTAATTTAGTAACGGTGTCTGCAATTGCTAATAAATAAGGCATTGGTCCGAATGGTTTTCCGCAAAAATCAAGTTCTAAACCTGATATAATAACTTCAATATTGCAGTTAGCTAAATAATCTACAATAGCGACAATGTCGTTATCTAAAAATTGGGCTTCATCTATTATGACAACATTAATTTCGGGAGTAATAAACGGGAGAATGTCTTTGCTTTTGTCAATTAAAATAGCAGGAATAGTGTTTTGATTGTGAGAAACTATTTCTTCTTTAACAGAATAACGGTCATCTATTTGCGGTTTAAAGGATAAAATTTTTTTGTTGAGTTGTAATGCTTGATTACTGCGTTGAATTAATGCTTCTGTTTTGCCTGCAAACATTGGTCCACAAACAACTTCAATAAACCCTTGCCCTTGTTCTTTTTGGGTCATTCTTTTGAACTCCTTTATAAATAAGATAATTTGAATTAATTTTTTTGGTTTTTGTGGTGTGATAGTTGGTCCAAAAGAACTTGGAGGGTGATTTTCTATTTTATTTTTTAAGTATTTATTATTTATTTTTAATCAATTCTTCGGTGGTTTCTTTTTGGTTATCAGCATTTGAAGAAACTGTTTTAACTTTTTGGTCTTGGGTAATACCATAACGTTTGTTAAATTTGTCAACTGGCCCTGCTTTAACTACAAAAGTTTGGGCGCCAGTGTAAAAAGGGTGGCAATTAGAACAAGTTTCTATTTTGATGCTAGTAACTGTGGTGCCAATTGGGTGTTGTTTGCCACAAGTTGCACAAGAAACTTCCACTGTTTCAAATTGAGGGTGAATATTTGCTTTCATGTGTTTAGGACTCCTTATTATTTTTTTGATTTTATTTATTTTTATTTTGTTATGCGATGTGTTTGTGTTTTATTATTTATTACTTTTTAATTTTTGATTTTTATTATTTGAACTTTTTGATGGTATATTTGAACTTTTGATTTTTTATTTCTTTCTTTATCTTTATGAAAAAATCATAAAATATAAATATAAAAAATAAGAAAGAAAAGGAAGGCAAAGAGTTTTTAGGCTCTTTGTAATTTGAGCTTTTTGAGTGCCCTAGCAGAGATTTTTACTTTTTGAACCTTGCCGTTTTCGTCAACAATTTTTACGTTTTGTAAGTTGGCTTTCCAAATTCTTTTAGTTGCGTTCATAGCGTGGCTACGACGATTACCAAAAAGGGTGGTTTTTCCAGTGATATAACATTTACTCATTGTTTTTCTCCTTTGTTAATTACAATATATAAGTTATTATATCACAATAAGGGTTTATTTGGGTGATTTTTTTTGTTAAAAATAAATTTATTGTTAGTTGTTTGGTTTGGGATAATTTTATATTTAGGATAGGGATTTATTTTAATTGCAACATTATTTGATTTGATTGTTTTTATGTTATTTTGCGCACGGTTATTATCTTTTTTGTCCATCATCTCCATTATATTTGTATATTTATTTGATAATTTAGTAAAATAGTTAAAGCCTTTATTTGGTTTGTACATAAACACTTTGTTTTTTCTTGGATTTTTGGTATATTTTTTGCTACAATTAAAATATAATATATATTTAGATGAAACACTCCAATAATTTGCCCCTAGTAAAGAATGAATATTTTATTTTTTTAGTATATTTTGTTTTTGCTTAGGGTTTATTATATTTGTTGTTATTTATTTTATTTATTATTTTCATTCCTAATTATTTTTTTCCTATTTCATTTGCATTATTAACATTTGTATTATTCATATTTTTATTAAGGAGATATTTATGTTTGCGAAAAAAAATTTATTGATTGTCTTTGTGTGTTCCTTAATTGCAATGCTATTTTCGTTGTTAGTTTTTGTAATTGTTGTAAGTAAGTTAGGATATTTGAGTTTTAAAGATGTTAAAGAAACTAATTTATCCAAAGACATAAAATCACCTAAAACATAAGAGCAAAGAGATAATAAGACAAATCAATTAGCTCAAAGAGTTGCTGAACAAGTAAAGGAACAATTTCAATTGACTACTTTAACAGAAAGCCAAATTAAAGAAATTAAGGATGGCAAAATAGTTTTATCCAAAGAACAATTAGAAGCAATAAAAGGAGAGTTAAAGCCTTTGGTGGATCTAAATTTTTAACTGAAGAAAATAAATCTAATATTTTAACAATTGATGCAAAAGAACGTTTTAATCGTATTAATAAAGATATTCATTTATTTTGTAGTTCGTTAGAAAATAAAAAAATTGTTAAAGAACATTCAGTTAAGGAAAAAGAAAATTTTATTGTAGAACTTATTATTATGTATTTGCAATTAATTTATCCTGCGCAAATAAAAATCAATAAAGAAGCGATGAATTGTGGAGGTAAAGTTGATATTAAAGTTGATTTTGATGATTTTGTCTATATTGCTGAATGTAAAATGTTTGATAAAGTTCTTAATAAAGAGATGGAAAATATTGATCATGCCTGTGATCAATTAATGAATTATATCAATGGTCAAAATAAAGAAGGTGCTATTTTTTTGTTTAATAAAAACTCTAATTTTGCAGGACAAATAAAAACTATTGAAAAATGGATTAAAGATAAACACAAATTAGAACCTAATAATTGTAAAGGACCAAATCCTAATTCTTGGGTTGTACCAATAAAACACGTAAATGGGCATGATTTTACATTATATATTGCTTGTTATAATTTGAGTAGTTTTGTAGCTGAAAGTAAAAAACATGAAAAGCAAAAAGATGTAGGAATTAAAACAGTTTCATCCCATAAAGAAGGAAATATACAAAGTAATGAAGGCATTCAAGAAAATTTAACGACAAATAAACAAGGAGAATAAAATCAAGTTTTAGATGTCAATAGAGGTACAAGTAATAATGCGAATGTTTCACAGGGTAAAGGAAAGCGAGGAAGACCAAACAACCCAAACCCAAATAAAGGGACACAACAACAAAAGCAAAAGAAGAACAACGATAAACCCTCAAACCCCAAAAAGGATTACAAAAATCAAACTCAAAACCAACAAGCGAAAAATAGTTTTTCTCAGCCAAATCCACCAAAACCAAAGCAGCAAAACAATGATAAATCTCAAAAACCCAAAAAATAATTAACCCTGAATATTGACAAACCCCTTATAATTTGTTAAAATATAATTGAACTTTAACCTTTTGGTTAGTTGTCTTTGGGTTGGTTCATTGGCATAACGGTGTCATACTTTATTTTTGTAGAAAAAAATAAAAAAAGAGTTAGGCGTCATATCCGAGCTCTTTTTGTATATCAGATCTTAATTTATAATATAAAAAACTCAACACTGTCATATAAGAGTTGAGTAAAAAAACTATAATATCATAATTGTTATTATAATATGGATTTTTTTAAATAAAAAGGAGATAACAATCATAACGGCGCCCTCCTTTCTTTATTTTTGTAGATGATGTATTTTTCAACACCACATTTATTTTAACATCTAATAAAATAAAATGCAAATCGCATCTATAATTAAATATTTTTTAAAGATAAAAGACTAGTTTTTGCTAGTCTTTTTTTTTTTTTTGCTTTTTTTGCCCCTTTGACCCCTTTTTTGCCTTTGCGCCGCGCTTTTTCTCACTTTTTCGACCTTTTTTTGCATCTTAATTGTTGCATTACTTAAAAAATGTTATAATAAAGCTAAGTAAATTATTATTTTGTTATTCCTCAATTATTTTGTTTTGCATGTTTGAAAACATTTAATATTTGAAAAAGGGACCAATAATTTACTTTTAGTATCATTTTTTTGTATTACTTAATTGTTCTTCATTTTAAGAACATCATTATTCCTTAATTTAAGAACAAATTGTTCCTTATTATAGGAATGCCCTTTTTATCCTTATTAAGTTAGTTTTTTAAAAATTATCAAATTATTATCTTTAATTATTTATTAATTAAAATTGTTTTTTGGGTATTTTTAAA
>NZ_JSWH01000092.1:0-10574 GCF_000803325.1 Chrysanthemum yellows phytoplasma | reverse complement strand
AAATAATTAGATAATTTGTCTTTTGTATATTAGGTCGTTGATTTATATTTAATATTTAAACGTCGCTTGATAAACGTTATTAACTATATTTTATCAAAAAAAACAACAATATAATTCGTTATTTTAACCATTTTTTATGTCTTTTTGGCTTTTATTTTTTCTTTATGGGTGGGAATTAATTTTATTTTAAAACGATTATAAATTATTATTTTGATATTTTTTGGGTTATAATAAAGTCATAAGCAATTTAGTTTATTTTAGATTATTATTTATTATGTTAATTATTTTATTTATAGACAAATAGCTTTTATAATTTTAATCAGTTATCGAGTATATTGTTTTTAGCAAAACCAAAGAAATAGAAAAAATATATACTCAAAATGGTGAAAAATATTTTGTTCAAAACAATGGCGATATAGAAAATAAAAATGGCGACAAAGTATTTTTCAGAAAATGCGAGACAATAGAAAAAATAAACCGCAAAAATGGGCAAATAGAATTTTATAAAAAGAATGGCAAAATGAATAAAAAAGAATTGAAAGATGGAACTCTTATTTATTATGACGCAAAGGGAAAAAAATACAAAAATAATAAATGTAAAATTAATTCAATCTAATCGTATTCTAACCATAGAATAGATCAATATTTTTAATTACAATAAACAAATAATTCATTTGCAAATTTGCAAAATAAACTTCTATTTTCATCTAATAATATGTTATAATATTTAGGAGATTTTTTTGTATATAAAAAATTATTTATGTTCTAATTTATCTAGATGTATTGTTGTGGTTTGGGCATAATTTAATCAAAGGAGTTTTTAGTGTCTTATTTAGTTTTATACAGAAAATACAGACCACAAACTTTTGCAGATGTTGTCGGTCAAGAAATTATTATCCAAACTTTAAAAAATGCCATCAGATACCAAAAAATTAATCATTGTTATCTTTTTAGCGGCAACAAAGGTACTGGAAAAACTACTTTAGCCAAAATTTTTGCCAAAGCCATTAATTGCTTGTTGCCCAATCAAGGAGATGTGTGTTTTTCTTGTCATTATTGCCAAAACTTTACCAAAGCAAACACAGACATCACAGAAATTGATGGCGCTTCTTATAATGGGGTTGACGAAATCAGAGAATTACAGGATAAAGCCCAATACAAAGCTCACACAGGCAAATACAAAGTCTATATTATTGACGAAGTTCACGTCCTTACGCCAAACGCTTTTAACGCTTTGTTAAAAATTTTAGAAGAACCGCCCGAACATGTAGTTTTCATCTTGATTACTACCGAAATTTATAAAATCCCTGACACCATTTTTTCGCGCGCCCAAAGTTTTGCCTTTGAAAATTTGAACCTCAAAAACATCACTGCACAATTAACCAAAATTGCTGCTTTGGAAAATATGTTTATCACTGAAGATGCCATCAAAAGCATTGCTTGCCATTCGGAAGGTGGAATGCGAAACGCCCTTAGTTTGTTAGATCAGGTAAGCGCTTATCAAAATAATTTGATTACTTCAGAAGATGTTGCAAATATTAAAGGTACGGTGTCTGCCAGCATTATCAAAAAAATGTTCCAAAATCTACTAAAAAAAGAAGCGATCAAAGCATTGCAACTTTTGCACAAAGTAATTGATTCAGGCAAAAACATCGACCTTTTAATTTTAGATTTAATTGATGCTATCAAAGATTATTTAATTTGGAATGCCAAAAATAAAAAAGATTCCAAAACATCGCCACTTTCCCAAGACCAAAAAATATTATTGCTTGAAGAAACAAACCACATTGATCATTTTTTAAGAATCTTAATTAAATTACAACAAGACCTCAAAAAAAGCGATCAAAAAAAATCTTTGGTAGAAATTGCCTTTTTGCAAATATGCTCTCTACATTCTTTTCAATTTCAAGCCAATTTACAAGAAACCCAACAATTTGTAACAAATAAAACAAATATTTACAATAATGAGCAAGCATCACTTGCATTAGATGAAACAAATGCCAAAGAAAATTATGAACCAACAAAGCTTACCCAAAACAATACAGAAAAAAAAACCTTTGACAAAACAGAAAAAATCAAACTAACTAAACTTGCGTCAATAGCAAACGAAAAACCACCAAAAGCACCAAAAACAGAATATCTGCATCCAGTCCAAGATTTACAGTCTCAAAATAATTTTTCACAAAAAACACCTAACAATTCTACTACCTCCGAATTGACTCAACAAAATAACTTGCCTTCCCAAAACTCACAAGAAACCAAATCCCCAACAAAAAAAAACCCTTATTTTTCCAATTCTTCTCTTTGTGATTTGATATCATTTGCAATTAATATTTTATCTAATCAAGACGAGCCAACCAAAAACACAATAACAAATTTTTGGACAAATTTAAAAAATCGCTATTCTACTCACAGTTATTATAAAAATGTATCCGAAATTTTGGATAGAGGAAAAATAGTTGCTTTGAGTCAATCCCAACAAATGATTTTAGTTTTTGAAGATGAAGATGCCTTTGAACTTGTTTTACAAAAAAACATCAAACAAAAAGCTTTAGAAATTTTGAATAACGACACTTTTGCAATTACAGACTACATTGCTTTTTTAAAACAAGATTGGCAAGCCTTAGAAACTTTTTACAACAAAAATCATCCTCATCCAAACCAGGCATCAATTGCAAAATTCACAGCTACTTGCAATTTTGATCTTGACTTATATCAAATCAAAGCGACCCAACCAACCAAGCCTGCTATTATCCAACTAGCTTATGATTTTTTTGGTAAAGATATAGTAGAAATAATTAACTAGGAGCAAAAAATTATGAAAACACAATCTAATATGTTTGAAAAATTAAAAAAAATGCAAGAAGCAATTGAAAACGCCCAACAACAATTAGAATTACAAGAATTTATTGGCAAAGCAGGGGATGTAGAAATTGTTTTACAAGGCACCAAACAAGTCGTAGATGTTATTATTTCTCAAATTCACAGCAAAGCAATTCTCCAAGAAAGCGTTTTGTTGGCTTTTAATGCTGCTTTAAAAAAGTTAGAAAGAAAATCCAAAGAACTCATGCAAAAAGCATCTGGATATTTGATAGAATTCTAAAATTTTTACCCCCCCATATTTTGCATTTCTTTATTTTATTTAGCCCTTTTCTTTTCTTTTTATTTTATCACTTATCATTATTTCCCAAATCCCAAACATTATTACATTAAAAGGAGGTATTTTATGAAAAAAACCAAAACTCCAAAATCACTTTTGGAAACTGCTTATGACATTATGAAAAAACATCACAATCCTGTTTCAGTCTATGATTTATTAAAACAAACATTGCAAAAACACCAAATCCCAAATAACAACCCCAATGTAGCTAATCAGCTTTATTTAGACATCGCTTTGAGCGGAAAATTTGTTTTTTGTGAAGACAATCAATTAATTATTAAAGAAAATAATAAACTTTTTTGGGATAAAGATTTTTTTGAAAAAACTCAAATTTCAAACGACGAACCTCTAGACGAAGATACTAATTTACAAGAATTAGATTTTGAGGATTTCCTTTCTGACAAAGACACTGTCCAAACTGACCCTCTACAAGATGATTTGCTTGATTTAGAAGACAAACCTTCAGAAGAACAAAACAAAGACGATGACAAAATTGAAGATGATATTGTTTTAGAAGACAAAGATGATTATGAAGATCCATTAGAAGAAGAATACGAACATCTTTATGAAAAATAATTACTACTTTACAATTTGCATTTACAAACAACCAATCAATAATTATCAAGTTTTTTAAGTTCATTAATATCCTTTATTCTTGATTGATAAGGGATTTTTCCTTTTTTATTTCCCCCAACTCTAAACAACCAAAAATGGTTTAAGAAAAAACATTAGTAAAACGAGGTTAAATAATATGTTTTTAGGTTTTTACAATTATACAACTTATTTAACTTACCTAAATTTAATGAGTGGTTTTTGTGGCATTGGCTTTGGTGCTTGCGGCAAATACACTTCTGCTTTAATCTGCCTATTAATATCAGGCGTTTGTGATATGTTTGATGGTGTGGTAAGCCGAACCAAAAAAAATCGCAGTCATACAGAAAAAAGCTATGGCATTCAAATTGATTCTTTAGCCGATATAATAAGCTTTGGCGTCCTTCCTATTTTTATTAACTATTCTTTGAGTTTCAAAGGTGAAACTTCAACCCTAAAAGAAGAATTTTGGCTATTTGCACTTGTTTGGCTAGTTTGGGGCTTTTATCTTTTGGCAGCCTTAATTAGACTTGCTTATTATAATGTTTTAGCTGAAACCCAAAAATACGACTCTCAAAGCCCTTCTTATTTTACAGGTTTGCCCGTAACTGCAGCTGCTATTTTATTTCCTTTTTTATTTTTAGCTAAGTTTATTTGCAAAACTTGGGATTTCAAAAGTTTAGGATTTATCGAACAAAGACCTACTTTTTTTTGGTTTCATTTTGCCTGCATATTACTTTTAACTTTTTTATTTCTTTGTAAAAAAATCCATTTCCCCAAGCCAAAAGCCCAAACTACAATAACAATTATTTTATTATTAGCACTAAATTTTATCCTATTTATGTTGCTTAAAATCTTATTAAAATATTTGTTACCAATGGCAATTACAAAGTGAGCGATTTACAATATGAAAATAGTTAATTTAGAAGGAAAAATTATTTGTCAAGACCCAGCAAGTCGCCTGCAAAAATTTTTATACACAAACTTAGAAAAAAACTTTTGGAAAAGATGCCTTCTCAAAATTTTGATCACTAAACCTATTTCTTGGTTAGTTAATCTGTATTTTTATTCTCCTTGGTCACGCCAATACGCTTTGAAAATCATCGAACAACACCAAATTGATTTAAGCTTATTTGAAAAACAAAAATTTAGTTCTTATAATGATTTTTTTACAAGAAAATACAAAGAACTTGCTATTCCTCAAGACAACTTTGCTTTTATCAGTCCTTGTGAATCCAAATTAAGCATTTATCCTATCACCAAAAAAGCACTCTATTGCATCAAAGAAACCAATTACAGTTTAGTTGATTTGTTGCAAAATCCCACATTAGCTCAAGAATACGAGGAAGGCTATTTGCTTATTTTCCGCTTAGAACCCCATGATTATCACCGTTATCTTTTTGTAGACGAAGGTTTTTTTCAAATGTTTCCTTGCAAAATCAAAGGAAAATTACATACAGTAAATCCCATTGCCTTTGAAAGTTTTGATGTGTTTAAAACAAACACTCGCGAATATAGTATCTTACAAACCAAAAATTTTGGTAAAATAGTTCAAATAGAAGTAGGAGCCACATTGGTAGGAAAAATCCAAAATCATCCTTTGCAAACGTTTTCAAAAGGTCAAGAAAAAGGCTATTTTGATACAGGAGGTTCAACTATTATTATCTTAGTTAAAAAAAATATAGTTTCATTTGATCCTCGTATTTTAGAACACACCCAAAAAAGATATGAAACCCAAATCCCTATTTTAACTGTTATTGGTAAAAAAATAACTCCTACAAAGCCCCATCCAATCACTTATAAATCCTTCTCTGAACCCATTACACCCCAACCAAAATCAAATCAAAACTCCAATTGCACCACACAAGCCAATCATAAAGAAAGCGAAGTATAAAAACTTGAATAATAAAGATTTAAAAACCAAATTTATTTTTATTACTGGAGGAGTCGTTTCAAGCCTAGGAAAAGGCATCACTGCTGCTTCTATTGGACAAATTTTAAAAAATAGAGGTCTTAAAGTAAGTATTCAAAAACTAGATCCTTATATTAATATTGATCCTGGAACAATGAGCCCTTATCAACACGGTGAGGTCTTTGTCACTGATGATGGCGCTGAAACTGATCTTGATTTGGGTCATTATGAAAGATTTTTAGATGAAAACATGAGCAAAAAGTCAAATGTCACTGCAGGGCAAATTTATCAAAGTGTGATCAATAAAGAACGCGAAGGCAAATACTTAGGTAAAACCGTTCAAGTTATTCCACACATCACTGAAGAAATCAAACAAAAACTAATTGATGCTGCTCTTTTTCACAAATCAGATGTTGTTATTGTAGAAATTGGAGGCACCGTAGGAGACATTGAATCATCGCCTTTTTTAGAAGCCATCAGACAAGTGCGCTTTGATTTTGGTTATCACAATGTTTTGTATCTTCATACCACTTTAGTTCCTTATTTAAAAAAAGCTCAAGAAATCAAAACAAAACCTACCCAACACAGCGTTAAAGAATTGCGTGCTTTAGGAATACAACCTCAAATTTTGGTCTTACGTAGTGAAGTTCCTATCAACCAAGAAACCAAAAATAAAATTGCTGCTTTATGTGACATCAATCCACAAGCTATTTTTGAAGCCTTAGATGTTGATATTTTATATCAAATGATTCTTAACTTGCATCATCAAGGAATCGATGATTTTATTTTACAACATTTAAAACTTACTAATTTTTCAAACGCCGATTTGCAAGCCTGGCAACAACTAATTACACGCATCCAAAATTTAGAAAAAAAAGTAGTCATTGCTCTAGTGGGTAAATACATTGTTTTACATGATGCTTATTTATCAATCATAGAAGCTCTTAAACATGCTTCTTATCAATATAATTGTAAACTGGAAATTAAATGGATAGATGCTGAAAAAGTAACGCCAGACAATATTTCTTCTTTGCTTGAAGACTATGATGGTATTTTAGTTCCTTATGGTTTTGGCAATCGCGCTATTGAAGGCAAAATTTTAGCCATTAATTATGCAAGAACTAACAATATTCCTTTCTTTGGGATTTGTCTAGGTATGCAGTTAGCAGTTATTGAATATGCCCGCAATGTGCTACATTTACAAGGTGCCAATTCTTTGGAAGTTGACGAAAAGACGCCGCATCCTGTAATTACTAAAAAAATAGTTGACAGCAATTTAGGAGGAACCCTGCGATTAGGTTCTTATCCGTGCCATCTTAAAGCCAACACCAAAAGTAAAGCTATTTATAATCAAGAAATAATTTATGAAAGACATCGTCATCGTTTTGAGATGAATCCTCATTATGTTGCTTTATTTGAAAAAAATAATGATTTTGTTGTTTCTGGAATAAATCAAGAACAAAAGCTTTGTGAAATTATTGAGTTAAAAAGCCATCCTTGGTTTATTGCAGTACAATTTCATCCTGAGTTTTTGTCAAGACCATTAAAACCACATCCTTTATTTAAAGGGTTTGTTGAAGCGTCTTTATTAAATCAAAAAAATAAATAATTTATAAATGAAAAAAACTACCTTTTTAAGGTAGTTTTTTTTATATGTATAATAAAAAACACCCTTAATAAGGGTGTTTTTATTTGGTTAAATTATTAACTTTTTCTTGGAGGTTTTTGGCATTATCGTTTTTAAATAATTTTTTTATATTTGAAAAAATTGTATCATCTGCTTTATTATCGTTTTTTTTTAAATAATCATAAGAATCGTCTTTTGCTTTAACAATTTTTTCGTATAGGTCTTTTACTACTTCGTATTCATTGCTAGTTGATTCTTTATAATATGCAATTACGTTTTTATTTACTGCTTCTAAATTAGTTTTAATGCTGGCAAGTTTGGAATTAACATTGCCTTTATTTTCTTCTTTTGTTAACTTTTCAACTGAATTATACAAATTTTGAGCTGCTTGTTTTGCCCAAACTTTTTTAGGAGAAAGCCAGTTAACAGGATTAAAAGAAATATAAAAACCTAAACCTACATAAAGAGTAACAGTAATAAAAATAATGCCAGTAATCATTTTTCCTCGTTTAGTTGCTAAAAATTTCATCTTTTTAATTCCTTTACTAGTTATTTTTCATAAATAAAATAATTGAAATACTAAAAAAATAATTACATAAGTAATTATAACACATAAAAAGAGTAAGCTTGACTTTTTGTTTGCCCAAACTGAGTGTTATTTTATTTTTTTAAAAAGTTTTGCTAAGGCTTTGTCTGCTTTTTCATCGGGTATAACTGTCAAAAATTTCTTTTTGCCAAGCAAAGTGTTGATGTAAAAAACAGAGGTTTTTTTAACACAAAGAGCTTCTTCAATTGTGTTTTTAATTTCTTCATGACTAAATTCTTGGTCTTGATACCAATTTCTAACTAAGTCTAATTCGTTAGATGTAAGAGTTTGTCCTTTGTTGTGTTCTAAATATTCAATAGTTTGTTGGATTAAGGTAAGTTGGTTTTGGCGTTTGGATTCGCGAATTTGGTCTTGATAGATTTTTTCTAGCTTGGCAAAAGTGGGGTGTAGTGAAAAAACTTCAATAATTTTATGGTTTTTAGTTTCTTGGGAAAGGTCAAAAAAATCCTTTGACATTAATTGTTCTAAAATATGTTCTACTTCTTTTTTAGTGATTCCTGCTTTTTTGGCTAAGGCGTTGGACGAAAAGACGCGTTTTTTGGAAAAATCTAGTAAGAATAGCAAAATAGTTAGTTCAGGGTAGGTTAATCCTAATTTTTGGTATTCTTGAATTAACATTTTTTCTACTTGTAAAAAACCATCTTCGTAAATTTTTTGAAACATAACCATATTATTATTGAAGCTCCTTTTCTTTGCCGCCTTTGTTGTTGAGTAGGTCTTTGGGCTTGGCAACTTTTGATAATGCTTGTTGGGCTGCTTTTTGCTCAGCGGCTTTTTTAGTGCTGCCTTCACCTGTTCCTAAAAGATTTTTTTCTAAATAAACTTCTACTACAAAATTTTTAGAATGAGCAGGTCCTTGCTCTTGGACTATTTTATATTGGATAGTTTTTTTTTCTGACTGAACTATTTCTTGTAATTGAGTTTTAAAATCAATAATATAGATAGTTTTGGCTAAGTGAGGTAAGACAATATTATGAAAAACTTTTTTGGCTGTCAAATATCCTAAATCAAGATAAATAGCACCAAATAAGGCTTCAAAAGTATCTGCCATAATACTTTTAGCATTAAAATCTTTGTTTTTTTCGCCTTTGCCTAAAAGAAGATAATTTTGCAATTCAATGTTTTGAGCGTAGATGGTAAGTGACCTTTCACACACCGCTTGAGCTCTTTTTTTAGTCATAATGCCTTCGTCTTCTTTGGATTGGGAATAAAGATAGTCAGCCATAAGTAAGCCTACGATGGCATCTCCTAAAAATTCAAGTCTTTCGTTGTCTTCTTGGGGTGGGTTTTGTTCGTTAGAATAAGAGCTGTGGGTAAGAGCTTGTTTGTAAAGGGCAAGGTTTTGGGGAGTGATATTGAGGGTTTGAAAAAGAGTTTGGATGTTTTTCATAGGGGTTGGCTTTCTTTGGTGGTTTCAGAATTTTTGGGAGTTTCAGAGGTTTTGGGAGCTGTGTTTGTTGTTGATGTTTGTTTACTTTGGGTTTCTTTGTTTTTTGCACTTTCTAAGGAATGAGCAATTTTTTGATTTACTTGGGCTTTAATTAGTTTTTGAGCTTGTAAAATAGCTTGGCAAAAAGCGTAAGCTTGGGAAGAGCCGTGAGCTTTAATGACAATTTTGTTAAGTCCTAAAAGCATAGCTCCTCCAATTTGGCGTGGGTCTAGTTGGTTTTTTAATTGTTGTAGTGGTTTTTTAAATAAAGTTTTAGTGGCCATTTTTTTGATAAGATTTTTAGTAAGGATAGTTTTTAAGTGGTTCATGAAATTAAGAATTGTGCCTTCATAAGTTTTTAAGGCGATGTTGGCAGTAAATCCATCACTTAATAAAATGTCTGCTGAAGTAGTAAGAAGGTTTTGAGGTTCTTCGTTACCGCCAAAATTAAGATTGGAGTCTTGGGATAAAAGTTGGTAAGTTTCAAGTTCCAAAGCTCTTCCTTTGGTAGGCTCTGTTCCGATGTTAAGTAGTTTTATTTGGGGATTTGGAATTTCTAAAATTTCTTTGGCAATAATGGTGGCATAATTTGCAAAAGTGTGCAAATGCTGGGGTTTTAGTTCGGTGTTAGCGCCTGCATCTAACAAAATTCTTGTTCGATTATCAAAGGAATTAAACATAGGGGCAATGGCAATTCTTTGCATTAAAGGCATTTTTTTAAGAATAAGATGACTTGCTAAGACCAAAATTTGGGTAGCGCCTGCCGAAACTACTCCTTGAACCTCATCTTGTTTGGCTGCTTCAAGCGCTAAAAATAAAGAAGCGTTGGGAGTGGCTTTTAATTGGTCTCTTATATTTTTGTCGGCTGATCTTAAAAAATAAGGGGTGTGTTTGATAGTAATTTGGTTGTTGCCAAAAAAAGGAGTTTTTTCAATAAGTGGAGTTATTAATTTTTGATTGCCATATAAAACGACGTGAAGTTCTTTATTTTTATTTAAGGCAAGCAAGGTTCCTTTGACAATTTCTAATGGGGCAAAATCGCCTCCCATGGCATCTATTGCTATTTTAATCATAAAAAAGCTCCTTTCTTTTGTGTATTTTTTTTGAAATTTGATTTTGTTTTTGTTTTTTAGATTAAATTGTTTTGTTAGTAAATAAAACGTTTGAGGTTTTTTAAGTTTGGGGTTCATTAAAAAGTATTTTATTTTTACCAAATCGAAATATAGAGGCAAAAAATAAAAATAGGGC
>NZ_JSWH01000091.1:0-6189 GCF_000803325.1 Chrysanthemum yellows phytoplasma | reverse complement strand
ACCAAAAAGTAAATATTGAAATGAAAAAATAATTGTTATTTTGTATGTACATTTTTACATTTTTTTTAACCCCATCTTTTTACAAATTTGCCACAGCAGTTCAAAAAATAAAAAACTTGCTATTAATGTCATTTTATCACAAAAAAAAAACAAACAACAAGTTTTTTGCTCACTAATCTGTATATCATGAGTGCTTTCCTTGCAATTTTATATATAAAAAAAAGAGACTTCAAAAGTCTCTTTTTGGGATTATTTAATTTTTTTTAAAAATATTTTTATTTTTTTTGTCAATCGATTTTTTTCTAAATTGCGTTCTGCCTGGGTTTTGGTTAAGTAGTTAGGAACTAATAAATGGCAATTGGAAACAATTTTTGCAAATTGTTTGATGGTGCAAAAATCTATTTTGATAGTAGTTGGTTCAATTAATAAATGATTAGGAAAAGATTGCAAGAAACTGCTTTCAAATCTATCTTCGTTTAAGTAAATGTGGTTTTCTTTGAGGCTTAAAGCAAAAAAAGCATTACTTCTAACATCAATTAAAGGAGTAAGTGAAGCATAAGAATAACCACTAGATAAAAGTAATAGACTGCTTATTTGGTATAAAGGGATTTGTAAGTTGAAGGATAACATTTTGGCTGTAAGAACTGCTACACGAGTGCCAGTATAAGAACCAGGACCCACACCAACTATTAAAGCATCTAAGTTGTTTAGACCTAAATTATTTTCTTGTAAGACACTTTCAATTAAAGGAATCATGCAAGGAA
Source organism: Chrysanthemum yellows phytoplasma (assembly GCF_000803325.1). Classification (NCBI taxonomy): domain Bacteria; kingdom Bacillati; phylum Mycoplasmatota; class Mollicutes; order Acholeplasmatales; family Acholeplasmataceae; genus Candidatus Phytoplasma; species Chrysanthemum yellows phytoplasma. The sequence goes on along the minus strand of NZ_JSWH01000091.1, from coordinate 5,425 downwards.
CATAATCGTTTTTGCCAAGGCGGGATTTGAAAGTAGTAATTTTTCCTTGGATAACTAAAATAACTATTTGGCTTTTGGTGGCAGTATCTAGAATTAAAATGTTTTTGTGATTCATTGTCGTATCGCTTTCAAAAGTTTGGTTAGAGATTTGCAAAAAAAATTTAAAGGTTGATTTTGGAATAAGTATTTTGAATATCATTTTGATCCACTTTTATTTTTATTATCAAGGTTGCTATTTTGATAGATAGTAATTTTTCTTTGAGTTTCATTTAAAAATGTCATTTCTACTAAAAAAGCAAAATCAGGAAAAAGGTAACTGCAATTTTGAAAATATTCTACTATAACAAAATCTTGATAAGTAAGGTCTTCTAATAGTTCTTCTAAAAATTCAGTCTCAAGGTCTGTGCGATATAAATCAAGATGATAAATAGTGTGCAATTTGTTCTTGTAGGTTTTAGAAATGACAAAAGTAGGACTACAAACATTTTGAAGGATGGCAAAACTTTTAATAAAACCCTTAGTAAAGATAGTTTTTCCACAACCCAAAGAGCCTTGTAATAAAATGATTGTTTTGCTTTGTTTTTCTTTGGGAGTGTTTTTTTTTTGATTGATGAGTTTTTTTCCTAAATTGTAACCTAATATTTGGGTTTCTTTTGGGGTATTAGTAATTGTTTCTAAATATATTTTGGTTTTCATATGCGTTTAGACCTTTAATTATGAGATTAAAATAATATGATAAGACCTTTGTTCTTTTTCCTTTGGTGTTTTGTCTTTTGTTGTTGGTTTAAAATTAATTTTCTACGCCATCTACATCAAGTACTTCTTTTTTGACAACTGCTACTGAAACTGCTTTATGACCTGTTTTTAATTTGATGATGCGCGTTCCTTGGGTAGCTTTGTTTTTGGTTTTGGTAATTTGGTCAATTGCTACTCTTACTACTTGTCCTTTGTCAGAAGAAACAATAAGATCATCTGTAGGGAGGACAACTTGTAGGGTAATAAGCCTTCCTTTTTGGTCGTTTACTTTGATAGTTTTAGAGCCTTTGCCACTACGTGCTTGAATGCGGTATTGGTTGACATTGGTGATTTTTCCAAAGCCGTTTTCAGTCATTACTAAAATGTTTTGTTCTTTGGAACCAGTGTCAATTAAAGCAGCTCCTACTAAGAATTCATCACTTCCAAGACGCATTCCAATTACACCCATGCTGTTGCGACTAATACTTTTAATTTTGGTTTCACAAAAACAAATAGCATTGCCATTGTTAGATGCTAGAATGATATTTTTAGTGCCTGTGGTTTTGTTTACTGTAAGGACTTCATCGTTTTCTTTTAACCTAATTGCAATAAGACCTCTTTTGGAAATGTGGCTGTATTCTTTGAGAGGTGTTTTTTTGACTATGCCTTTTTTGGTAGCAAAGAATAAGTAATCTTGGGATTGATCAAAGTTTTTAACACTGGTGAAAGAAGTTAAAAATTCGTCTTTTTCGAATGGTAAGAAATTAACAAGATGGCTTCCTTTGGATTGTCTTTGACCTAAAGGAATTTCGTAGCCTTTGAGTTGATAGACTTTGCCTTTGTTAGTAAAAAATAAGTGATAATCGTGAGTAGAAGTAATTGCTAGATGTTCAATAAAGTCTTCTTCGTAGATTTTCATACCAGAAACGCCTTGCCCACCTCTTTTTTGTTGTTTGTAAGTATCAATATCCATGCTTTTGATGTAGCCTTTGTTAGTAATTGTAATAATGATAGGTTTTTCTTCGATTAAGTCTTCGTCTTCAAAGTTTAGGGGAGCATCAAAATTGAGGGTAGTTTTTCTGTCATCTTGGTATTTTTTCTTCATTTCTAGAAGTTCTTTTTCTAAAATGCGTTCTTTTTTCTTTTGGGAATCAATGATACTTTGGCATTCTAAAATTTCTTGAGTGAGGTTTTTTTCTTCAGTGATAAGTTTTTGAGTTTCTTGGTTAGCAAGTCTTTGGAGGCTCATTTCTAAAATGGCTTTGCTTTGTATTTCATCAAAATTGTATCTTTGCATTAATTTGCTTTGGGCTTCTTTGACATCTGTAGAAGTTTTGATGAGTTTAATAGCAGTTTCGATGTCTTCTAAAATAGTGATAAGAGCTGTTACTAAATGTTTTCTTGCGCTTGCTTTTTTGAGTTCAAAGCTTTTTTGGCGGTTAATAACTTCGATGCGGAAATTGAAAAAAGCTTCTAAGATTTGTTTTAAAGAAACTAATTGGGGAGTTTTTCCAACTAAGGCAACCATATTGATACCAAAAGAAATTCTTAATTGGGAATGTTTGTAAAGCTTGTTAAGAATAATTTTACTGTTTGCGTCTCTTTTAAGTTCGATTACAATTTTCATTCCTTTGCGACTGGATTCGTCTCTAAGGTCTGTGATTCCTTCTACTATTTTGTTTTTAACTAGAAAAGCAATTTTTTCAATTAGATCAGTTTTTTTGACTTGATAAGGAATTTCTGTAACAATGATTGAAGTTTTTCCTCTTTCTTCCGAAACGTGACTTTTAGCCTTTAAGATAACAGCTCCTTGTCCGGTGTGATAAGCGCTTTTTAAACTTTGTAAGCCTAAAAGTTCGCCACCAGTAGGAAAATCAGGTCCTTTGATGTGTTGCATTAATTCATCAATGGAAATGTCTTTATTATTAATGTAGTGAATTAAACCATCAATGACTTCGCCTAAATTATGAGTAGGGATTTTGGTTGCCATTCCTACTGCAATTCCTGTAGCTCCGTTAATTAATAAGTTGGGAAGAGCTGTTGGAAGTACTAATGGTTCTTTTTCAGTACCATCGTAATTATCAACAAAATCAATTGTGTCTTTGTCAATGTTTTTGATTAGTTCCATTGCCATTTTTGCCATTTTAACTTCAGTATAACGCATAGCTGCTGCTTTGTCGCCATCAATTGAACCAAAGTTTCCATGACCGTCTACTAAAGGATAACGGTAACTAAAATCTTGAGCCATTCTTACCATTGCCTCATAAATGCTTGAATCTCCATGAGGATGGTATTTACCCATAACATCCCCAACTACACGAGCTGCTTTTTTGTAGCTTGCGTGACTGTAGACGCCTAATTCTTTCATACTATATAAAATACGTCTTTGGACTGGTTTTAAGCCATCTTTAATGTCTGGTAAAGCTCTTGATACAATTACGCTCATTGCATAACTTAAGAAGGATTTTTTCATCTCCTCGCTTAAGTTTACTTCTTGAATGTTGCCATGATCGTGGTCTTTGTGGTTGTTGGCTTCATTGTTTTGAGTTTTTTGGTCGCTCATTTTTAACCTCTTTTTAAATATATATTAGTTGTTATTTAATGTTATATTTTGTTAGTTTTAGTTGTATAAAATAATTATTTATAATTAAACGTCTAAATCAGCTTCTAAGGCTTTTTCTAAGATGAAGTTTTTTCTTGGTAAGACTTTTTCTCCCATTAACATGTTAAAAGTTTGGTCTGCTTCCATTAAGGCTTCTTCATCACTTAAAGCATTAAGGGCATCTTTGAGGCTTGCTTTGAGAAGAGTGCGAGTTTCTGGGTCCATAGTTGTTTCCCAAAGTTGATTAGGATTCATTTCTCCAAGTCCTTTGTATCTTTGGAAACCATCTTTTAAGTTGTTTTTAGTTGCAAAAGTTTGTTTGGCTTTTTCATCATAAAAATATTTTGGAGCGCCTTTTCCTTTTTGGTATTTGTATAAAGGAGGACGAGCAAAATAGATGTAGCCTTTTTCAATTAATTTACGGAAATGTCTGAAAAAGAAAGTTAATAGTAAAGTTCTTATGTGAGCTCCATCAACATCGGCATCTGTCATAATGATAATTTTGTGATAACGGATTTTATCCATATTAAAGTCTTTGCCTTTACCAATGTTAATTCCTGCACCAATTGCTTGTATTAAGGATTTAATTTCTTTATTGGTAAGAATTTTGGCATCTAGACTTTTTTCTACATTAAGGACTTTACCACGTAAAGGAAGGATAGCTTGAAAACGTGAGTCTCTTCCTTGTTTAGCAGAACCGCCCGCTGAATCTCCTTCGACAATGTAGAGTTCAGAAATATGAGGGTCTTTACTTCTACAATCAGCTAATTTGGAGGCAAAACCTAAAGAATCAAGGGGTTTGTTTCTTACTACTTCACGAGCACGTTTAGCAGCTAGACGGGCATTTGCAGAAAGAAGACATTTATCAATTATTTTTCTTGAATCTTGGGGATGTTCTAATAAATATTTTTCTAAAAATTCGCCAAATAATTGGGATGTAATTTGTCTTACTTCAGTATTTGCTAGTTTGGCTTTAGTTTGTCCTTCAAATTGAGGGTCTTGATGTTTTAAAGAAATAATAGCAGTAATTCCTTCTAAGATGTCTTCACTTAATAAATGTTCGTCTTTTTTTAAAAGATTGAATTCCTTAGCATATTTAGAAATAACACGGTTTAGGGCTAGTTTAAAGCCTTCTTCGTGAGTTCCTCCTTCATGAGTAGGAATATTGTTAACAAAAGAAAAGATTTTTTGGCTTTGGGTGTAGTTAGGAATAGCATCTTTGCCTTCTTTTTCTTCTATTTCGTTTCCTTGTGCATCTTTTTTAGGGGGACGAATTTTGGTAGTGTATTCAAAGACAATTTCAAAAGCTAGTTTTTGGGATTCTTTTTCCAGATAAAAAATTTCGTGAAAAGGAGTTTGTTTGTGACTAGTGTTAATAAAATTTAGGTAGTCTTGCAAACCTTTTTCATGGCAAAAGTTAAAAAAAGTTTCTTTTTCGTATCTTTTGTCAGCAATGTTTAATTTAAGACCTTTGTTTAAAAAAGATAATTGTTGCATTCTTTCTTTGAGAGTATCAAATTTATAAATGGTAGTTTCTTGGAAAATTTCAGGGTCTGCTAAAAATTGGATAGTAGTTCCTCGTTTGTTAGTTTTTCCAATTACTTCCAAAGGCGAAACTGCAATTCCTTTTTCGTATTTTTGAAAATAGATTTGCTTATTGAGATGAATTTCTACAGTAAACCAAGTAGAAAGAGCATTTACCACAGAGGCTCCTACACCATGAAGTCCTCCTGAAACTTTGTAAGAAGAACTGTCAAATTTTCCTCCAGCATGAAGAGTAGTTAGAATTGTTTCTACTGCTGGTTTTCCTGTTTTGGGGTGAATATCAACTGGGATTCCTCTACCGTTGTCAGAAACACTAATAATTTCTCCAGGTAGGATTTCTAAAGTAATGTTGTTAGCGTGTCCTGCTAAAGCTTCATCAATGGAATTATCAACGATTTCCCAGACTAAATGATGAAGTCCTTTTTGAGCAGTTGAACCAATATACATTCCTGGTCGTTTGCGAACTGCTTCCAAACCTTCTAAAATTTGAATACTATCGGCATTGTAATTTTTCAAAAGAATAGCTCCTTTTTTGTAAATTTA
>NZ_JSWH01000090.1:0-20030 GCF_000803325.1 Chrysanthemum yellows phytoplasma | reverse complement strand
ATCTGAGCAATATTTTAGGTATGCCTCTTGCTTTGCATGAAGTTTTATTTAATGTAGCAGTTATCATTCAAAAAGATAAAATATTAGGAATAACCCCTAAAAAAACTATTCCCAATTATAAAGAATTTAGCGAAAAAAGATGGTTTCAATCAGGCAAAACCTGCGAATCCCAATACATCCAAATTTTGGGTCAAACAGTTCCTTTTGGAGATGTTTTATTTATTAATTCCCAATTTGATCTTATTTTTGGAGTAGAAATTTGTCAAGATTTATGGACTGTCTTTTCTCCTGGTGATCTACTTTCCTTAAACGGCGCTCATTTAATTTTTAATCCTTCTGCCTCAACCGATCACATAGGCAAACTTGATTTAAGAAAAAATGCCGTTCTTGATCATTCGCGCAAACAAATTGGAGGCTATTTTTACACTAGTAGCGGAATTACTGAATCTACTGTTGATAATTTATTTTCTAATCACAAAATGGCTGCTTTGTTAGGCGAAATGGTCGCCGAAAAAGATTTATTTAATCAAGATGTAAGTTTAGTAGTTGATGTTTGTGTTGATTTAATTAAATTTCAAAGAAGAATTGATACTACTTATGGTGACCAAAGAATAGGAAAACAACATCCTTTTTTAAAAGCTTATTTTGAACTCCAAGAAACGCCCCATTATCAATTTGAAAAACCAATTAATCAAACGCCTTTTATTCCTCAATCAAATGTTGCTTCGCATTTAAAATTGGCAAATGAAATCCAAGTATTAGCACTTAAAACTAAACTTAGCAATTTAAACGCCAAAATAATTGTAGAAATTACTGAAAATATTAATGATTTGTTAACTTTGGTAGTTGCTTTTCAAAGCTTTTCCTTGTTGCAAAAACCGTTAGAAGATTTCATTGTAATCCTAAATCCACTTCTTTTTTCCAACCAAACTCATTATCAACTCCTCAAAGATTTTTTACAAACCAAAGGAGTTTGCCACATTTGTGAAAGTAGTTTTTTAAAGAAAAAAGATTTGTTAGCCTTTTTGGGACTTGACAAAACTGATGCCACCACTAACACAACTAATCTAACTGATGCCACAAATGACACAAGCGCAACAAATGAAATAAATGAAGCAAACGAAACAGCTACTTTATTCAACGATATTAACAACATTTCTACTTTGTCAAACGAACTTGCTTCTTGTTCCAAAGACCTAGATCAAGTTTTTTTAAAGGAATTAGCTTCCCAAACACAAAAGTTTTTGTTGTTAGAAAATAATAATTTTTCGGATATGGCTTTAGGAAAAAACAATCCTCGTAGTCATTACGACCACATTTATAATGTCAATGCTGGCGTTCCTAATGTTTTAGTCAAAGAATTATTACTTTATCATTTAGAAAAAAACTATTTACAAATTGCACCTGCCTTAAAAAAATTATATCAAAAATTAGTGCAAGAAAACATCAATCAAAAACTAATTATGGAAGATTTTATTCTTTGTTGCCACATTAAAAAAGGCTTTACCAAAACCAAAATTGCTTGGTTGTTGCAAATTGCCTTTGATTTGAGTCCAGAAAAAAGCAATCAATTAGTTGTTTCATATCTGAAAACTTTTTATCAAAATCAATTTAAAAGACAAAATATGGCACCAGGTCCTAAAGTTTTAGAAAATAGTCTTTCGCCCAGAAACGAATTTTTGCTTCCTATTTATCTACAAAGACAAGAATAAAAAGCAATAAATCAAAGTTCTAAAAATATAAAATCTCAAAACATCAATAAATATCATCAAAATAACAAATCAAAACACACACACACACATAACAAATTAAAAACAAAGAAAAGGAGCAAAAAATGACAAAAGTTGTTGTTGGTTTATCAGGCGGAGTTGATAGTGCCGTTGCTGCTTTTCTTTTAAAAAAACAAGGTTATTTGGTAGAAGCAGTTTTTATGCGTAATTGGGATAGCAATCTTAATTTTGATATCCAAGGTAATCCCACTTTAAATGACATATGCTCGCAAGAACTAGATTATAAAGATTCCTTAAAAGTGTCTGAACAACTAGGAATTAAGTTGCATCGTGTTGATTTTATTGAAGAATATTGGCAAAAAGTCTTTATGTCTTTTATCAAAGCCTTTGAAAATAATCTTACTCCGAATCCTGATATTTTGTGTAATAATGAAATTAAATTTAGAGCTTTTATTGAGTATGCAACAACAAAACTTGCCCCTCAATATATTGCTATGGGACATTATGCTAACATTATATATGAAACTTCTTCAGACCAAAAATTAGTTCCACGACTTGCTTGTGCTGTTGACCAAAACAAAGATCAAACTTATTTTTTATCACAACTAACAACTAAACAATTACAAAATATTTTGTTTCCTTTGGGCAATCTCACAAAACAAGAAGTACGCCAAATTGCTTTAGAAAATAATTTAATTAATGCCACTAAAAAAGATTCCACAGGGATTTGTTTTATTGGTGAAAGAAATTTTTTTCAATTTTTAAGCAACTATTTACCCGCTCAAAAAGGTGATATTAAAACTTTGGATGGGACTTTTTTAGCACATCATAAAGGAGTAATGTATTATACCATAGGGCAACGTAAAAATTTAGGTTTGGGTGATGTTCCCAGCCAAAAACCTTGGTTTGTCGTTGGCAAACACCTTCCAACTAACACTTTATACGTAGAACAAGGTAGCACACATCCTTATTTATACAGCGACAAAGCCTTAATTGGTGATATTGTTTGGCGCGGCAAAAAAACCAATTTTCACCTACAAGCCAAAATGCGCTACCGCCAACCCAATCAAGACGTTATTTTAACTTGGCTAGACCAAAACAACTTAGAAATTCATTATCCTCAAACAATTAAAGCAGTAACTCCAGGGCAAATATGTGCTTTTTATGATAAAAATATTTGTTGTGGGGCAGGCGTTATTAAAGAAGTTTATTTTCAAGGCACAAAAAGACTATACACTTAATTTATTTTTTGATTTCTTTTATTTTCTTTGCGTTTTTTTGCAAATCCTTAAAAAAGAAGGTGATAAGATGATTTTAGATTCCGATTTAACTTTAGAAAAAGATAAATTATATCAAGATTTAATGGCTGTGATTTCCAAAAATATTCAAGATGCCACCATTTTGCAAAAAATTACTCAAGCCTATCTTTTTGCCAAAGAAAAACATCACGGGCAAACACGTTTTACAGGAGAACCCTATATTATTCATCCTTGTGCAGTGACTAAAATTTTGGCACAATTAAACAGCGAACCCAATACTTTAATGGCAGGATTACTCCACGATGTTTTGGAAGACACTAATGCTACTATGCAAGATTTAACTTCTTTGTTTGGCGAAGACGTGGCTTATTTAGTTTATCGGGCAACTAAACTTACCAAAATTGCTTTTCACAAAAATCAAGGACATGCCGATAATCAACAAAAAATGTTTTTAGCAATGGCAAAAGATATTAGAGTTGTTATTGTAAAGATTGCTGACCGCTTGCACAATATGCAAACTTTAAATTCGATGCCTTCAGAAAAACAATTACGTATTGCCAAAGAAACCTTAGAAATTCACGCTCCTTTAACACATCGTTTAGGGCTTTTTGAAATTAAATCACAATTAGAAGATTTGTCTCTAAGATATGCTTTTCCTCAAGAATACTATCGTGTTTCTAATTTAATTTGGTTAAAAAAACAACAACGTGAAGAATCAATTACCAAAATTATCACCAATATTAAATCTCTTTTAGACAGCCACCAACTCAAAAATTACACTATTAAAGGGCGTGTCAAAAATATTTATAGTATTTATAAAAAAATTGTTAAAAGAAAAGTTAGTTTTGAAGAAATCTTTGACCTTTTAGCTATTCGAATTATTGTGCCTACTGTGGATTTGTGTTATCAATGTTTAGGGATTATTCACGGTCATTTTTCGCCACTTCCCCTAAGATTTAAAGACTATATTGCAGTTCCTAAACCTAATCTTTATCAATCTTTGCATACAACTGTTTTAACTAAGGATGGCTCTTTGTTTGAAATGCAAATAAGAACTCAAGAAATGGATGAAATTGCTGAAAAAGGAATTGCTGCTCACTGGGCTTATAAAGAAAATAAAACTTATTCCCAAGAAGCTAAACAACTAGAACTTGCCAAAAAATTAAGATGGTATCAAGAATTAGTTAAAATTACTATGGATGCCAAAAATCATCCCGAAGAAACACCCAAAGAATTTGTAGATTCTATTAAAAATGATATTTTAAGTGATAATGTCTATGTTTTTACTCCTACTCAAGAAGTATTTGAGCTTCCCAAAGGTTCTACCCCCATTGATTTTGCCTTTCGTATTCATTCCGCAGTAGGAAGCAAAATGACAGCAGCCATCATTAACGGGCAAATTGTACCAATTGATTATCAACTCAAAAATGGTGATATTATTTCGATTAAAACCAATAAAAATATTTTATCAGTTAATAAAGACTGGTTGCGCATGGTAAAAACAACACATGCCAAAAGAAAAATTAAAGGTTTTTTAAAAAAAGATATCAAAGAAAATAAAACTGAATATTTAGCAGAGATTCAAAAAGGAAAAGATATTATTGAAAAAGAATTAACTGCCAATAAAATTGAACTTTCCTTGATTGATAATAATTTTGTCCAAAAACATTTTGAGCGTTACAATATTCAAACTCTTAATGATTTTTATTATGAAATTGCTAAAAAACAATTAAATCCTAAGTCAGTAATTAATAAATTGCTTGTTTTAGCCAAAGAAACTTTAAGTCAAAATATTTTGCAAAAACAAATGGCAAAATCGCATAAAAAACTCAAACATCAAAGTGAGACAGGCGTTATTATTGAAGGTCTTAGAAATCCTAAATTAAAATTGGCAAGTTGTTGCACCCCTGTTTATAACGACGAAATCCTAGGATTTGTCACTAAAGGAAGAGGTATTATTGTGCATCGCAAGGAATGTAATAATTTAGCTCAATGTGATGAAAAAAGATTAATTACTGCTTCATGGCAACAAGACCCTACTATTGCTAAATATCCTGCTTGGATTAGTATTATTGCTTCTACCAAAGATACTTTAGTGCAACAAATTATTAATAAAATTAACAGTTTTAATGTAAGTATTTTAGAATTTAATGTTATTAATAAACAAAAATTAGAAACTATTATTAAGATTAGGATTTTAATAGCTAATACTAAAGAATTAAATAATCTAATTACTAATTTATATAAAATTTCGCAAATTTATCAAATTCAAAGAGTCAATAATTAAATAATTTATTATTTATAATGCAGACAATTATTTATTCCCCATTTATTTTATTTTACTCCATATATTAATGATGCCTTATTAAAATTATTTTGTTTATTGTGTGTTTGTGTGTATTTTTTAAATCATTTTCATGTATTTTTTAAAGTTTTATTAGCACCAAAAATTAAAAAATATAAAATCTCCAACAACAAAAACCCAAAAAGCTTTATCAAAACTTTTATCCCAAAACAACAAAAAAATAACAAAAAAATAATCATCACAAAATTAAAACCCAACCCAACCCCAAAAGCAAAGGAGCCCAAAGATGTTTTCTAAAATTAAAGGTACTTATGATTTGATGTCAGATAAAATGGTTTGTTGGCAAAAAGTAGAAAATCACATTCGCACTTTGTTTGCCAAGTATCATTTGCAAGAAATAAGAACCCCTATAATTGAATATCGTGGTGTTTTTGATAGAGCAGCTCAACATTCAGAAATGGTTTCCAAAGAAACTTATACTTTTGCAGATAAAAAAGGACGTTTTATTACTTTGCGTCCCGAAGGAACTGCTGGTGTTATTCGTAGTTATGTGGAAAATAAATTAGATAAAACCTCACAATTACACAAGTTTTTTTATTATGGACCTTGTTTTCGCTATGAAAGACCTCAAAAAGGACGCTATCGTCAATTTCATCAAGTAGGAGTAGAAATTTTAGGACAATCAAGCCCTTTTTTAGATGTAGAAGTAATTGCTCTTGCCTATGAAACCCTCAAATCATTAGGGATTTGTGATATTACTGTGAAGATTAATTCTTTGGGATGTAAAACTACATACAATAATTATTTACAAGTTTTTAAAAACTATTTACAAACACACTATCAACAATTATGTTCTTTATGTCAAGAAAGATTTGAAAAAAATATTTTGCGTATTTGGGATTGTAAAAATTGTCACAACGAACCTTTTTTAAAGCAAGCGCCACGCATTTTTGACCATCTTGTTGAGGACGACAAAGTTCGTTTTTTACAAGTTTTAGAAGGGCTTAAACAAATGAATGTTAATTTTGAATTGTGTCATGATTTAGTCCGTGGACTTGATTATTATACTCATAGCGTTTTTGAAATTGTTTATAATAACGAACAAGGACATCAAGCAGTTTTAGGTGGGGGTGGTTGTTATGATAATTTAGTTACTTTATTTGGAGGAAACCCTTCGCCTGGTATTGGTTTTGCCTTAGGCATGGAACGTTTAATGTCGATTTTAGCCACTCATTCTTTTTGCAATAAAAATATCTTACCTTCTTTGGATGCCTTTATATTAGTTAGTGTGCCGCAATTTTTTTATCAAGGACTTGCACTTGCAACAACTCTCCGCCATCAAGGTTTTTCCGCCGATCTTAATTATCAGTTTTTATCTTTTTCCAAAAGTCTCAAACAAGCCTTAAAACAACAACCCCTTTATCTTTTAATTCTGGGACCAAAAGAATTTGACAACAATCAAATTACAATCAAAAATACTGACACCCAACAGCAAACCACCATATTGCAAAAAGATGTTGTTTCTTATTTTCAAAACAACAAGGAGTTAAATTAATTCATGAAAACTAAATATAGCCATTATAACAATCAATTACAACTTGCCCATCAAGGAAAAACAGTTTTTCTAAAAGGTTTTATTTTTCGTAAACGCAACTTAGGAAAAACTCTTTTTTTTGACTTACGTGATGTTTCTGGTATAGTTCAATTATTAGTTAAAGAAAATAATCCACAATACGACAAAATAGCTTTAATTAAATTAGAAACAGTCGTGCAAATTAAAGGTCAAGTAATTGAAAGAATCAATAAAAATCCTGATTTGCCAACTGGTGATATTGAAATTTTAGTATCTCATATTGAAATTTTAAGTGAGGCTCAAACCTTACCTTTAAATGTGTTTCAAAGTCAAGAAAGTTTAGAAGAAACCAGACTTAAATATCGTTATTTGGATTTAAGAAATCCTGAAGTTAAACATTTTTTGATTCAAAGACACCACATTACCCAAAGTATTCGTCAAACTCTTTTGAAAAATGATTTTTTAGAACTAGAAACTCCCATTTTATCTAAATCAACTCCTGAAGGAGCAAGAGATTATTTAGTGCCTTCCAGAATTTATCCAGGTAATTTTTATGCCCTTCCTCAATCTCCCCAACTTTTTAAACAATTATACATGATTGCAGGATTTGAAAGGTATTTTCAAGTAGCACGTTGTTTCCGCGATGAGGACCTCAGATCTGATAGACAACCTGAATTTAGTCAAATCGATATTGAAACATCTTTTTTAAATCAAGATGAAATTATGTCCTTAACAGAAGAAATTATAGTAGATTTATTTGCCAATATTTGGAAAAAACCACTTTCTCAACCCTTTTTAAGATTAACTTATCAACAAGCCTTTGAACTTTATGGTTCTGATAAACCAGATTTAAGAAATCCCCTTAAAATCACCGATTTTACTACTTTTTTTGATACTACCACTTGCCCCCAAAATATGTTTTCAGGCAACATTAAAGGCTTTAAAGTTTCTAAAACAGCAGTTTTGACACGCCGAAAACTAGATGAGTATCAATTGTTTTTTAGTAAACATTTTAACTTGAAATTGTTTTCTTTTGTTAAAAAAAATGATAAAATTATAGGTGGAATATCTCAATTTATTAAAGATGATTCTTTTTTAAAAAATGAAGAAATTTGTTTTGTCGTTTCTGGCACAAAAGACATTATGCACAAAGCTTTAGGTATTTTTCGCACCAAACTAGCCCTTGATTTATCTTTGGTTGATACAACTCAAGAAGCGTTATTATGGATTGTTGATTTTCCTTTGTTTGAAACTACTCAAGAAGACCTGCCCCAACCAGATCTTACTTTGGAAAACTCAAATACTTCCAACCGTCTTTATTCTTTGCATCATCCTTTTACTGCTCCTTGTGATATTGCTATTTTGAAAAGCAATCCTCAAAAAGCTCTTGCCAAAACCTATGATTTAGTTTGGAACGGCTACGAAGTGGGTGGTGGTTCGTTAAGAATTAACAATCCCCAAACGCAAGAATTAATTTTTAGTCTTTTAGGATTTTCACAAGAAGAAGTGCAAACTCGTTTTGGTTTTTTAGTCGAAGCCCTTAAATACGGCACCCCACCTCATGGAGGACTTGCCCTAGGCCTTGATCGTCTTGTGATGTTGTTTACCAAAACCAACAATATCAAAGATGTTATTGCTTTTCCTAAAACCCAAAGTGCCAAAGATTTGATGTTAGAAGCTCCCAGCGCAGTTGACCAAGAACAACTCAACACCCTAAAACTCAAATTCAAATGCAATTGTAATTAAGGATGTTTCATGAAAACTATCAAACTTGCTTGTAGTCTAGATGCCAATCAAACTTATATTATAGCTGTAAGTGGCGGCGTTGATTCAATGGCTTTACTTCATTGTTTGGTTGCACAAAAAATAAAACTGCAAGTTGTGCATTTCAACCATTTAGCGCGCCCTAATGCTTGGAAAGATAAAGAATTAGTCCAAAGTTATTGCCTGCAAAACTCCCTTTGTTTCCATTATTTTGAACTTAACTGCCCCCAAAAAAACTTTCAAGCCCAAGCACGTTTATTAAGACAACAAAAATTAATGCAAATAGCTACAAAGCACCAAACTCCTTTTATTTTAACAGCCCATCATTTAGATGATTTGGCAGAAACTATTTTACAAAAAATAACTAGAAGCAGCACTTTGCTAGGTTATAGTGGCATGCAGATCCAAACTTCTTGGCAAGATTTCATTTTTTTGAAACCTTTTTTATACGTTCCCAAAGCCAAAATCATAAGTTATGCTGCTTTTTACCAAATCCCTTTTTTGGAAGATTACACCAATCAAAACTTCACTTATCAAAGAAACCAAATCAGGCACCAAGTTATTCCTTACTTAAAAACCCAAACTAGTTTTTTGCAAAATATCCCAAAATACCAACAAACTCTTTTGCAAGCCTATAATTTTATTCGCAAACAAACTCTTTTATTTCTTACAAAACACACAAATCATAGTTGTAACCCACCAAACTCTTTTGCGCTTGCACCTTTTTTAAACCTTGATTTAGTTATTCAAAAAGATATCATTTTATTATTATTAGAACAACAAAATATTACTAAAAGTTTTATTTTTATCCAAAATATCATCAAAGGCATTAACAATCCTTATAAGCCTAATTTATCTTGGCATCTTAATTTTGAGTGGCATTTAATTAAAGATTACAAGCACATTACATTAATGAGTCCTGCACCACCACTTTCCTTTGCTTTGTCAAAACCTTTGTTGTGTGTTTCTACATGTAATCTTTGTCTTGCTTGCATTTCTCCTTCGTTACAATCCCTCAATTATAATCCTCAAAAAGTTAGTTTTCCTTTAAAAGTGCGTTTGCGCCAACCAAAAGACACATTAAAATTTAGTTTTGGCACTAAAAAATTGAAAAAATTTTTAATTGAAAAAAAAGTGCCCCTTACTCAAAGAAATAATTTATGGTTAGTAGTAGACAATCTAGACAATATTTTATTTATTCCTCACTTATATATCAACCTAACTTTAGGAAACCAATCGAAGATTTATTTAGCTTTTAAAAACTTTTTTACTTCTTCAAATTGTTTTTCTCAAACAAATTAAAAATGAGAATCCAAAAAAATAAATGCAGAAATTACATCCATCCCAAATTAAACTCCAAACATTAAAATATTTGATTTCAATGTTTAACTCAAAGATAATTTCTTGCAAGAAAGGTTAATTTATGTCATTTTTTGATAAAATTTTTAAAAAATTCCATATGGGCGTCCTTTATTTTGCTGTAATTTTAATAGTTGCCACTTTTATTTATTGTTATTTTACTAAGAATGCAAAAAAAGATAACAATACATTTGATGAACTTGCAAAAGATAACAAAATTGAAAAAATTATTTATGAACCTCACTATTTTAATTCATATTTTTGTAATGTTGTAGTTACTACTACAGACGGCAAAGTAATTGATTTTTTTAATATTCCTTGTGAAAAAGTATTTGACCAAAAACCAAAAGGCAAATACAAATATAAAATTGATTCTGTAGATCCTAGACCTTGGAATGGTTATGAACCTGTTGTTTGGGTATTTAGACAATGTTTAACAATGTTAATTTTTTACTGTTTTTTTCTCTTTTTTGCCGATACTATAAAACAAATGGGACAAGAAATTTTGGCATCAGCCCCTGGTAAAAAAGGTTCTAAAAGTCGCAAAGTTATTATCAATCAAAAAAGATTTACTTTTTCAGATGTAGCAGGAGCTGATGAAGAAAAAGAAGAAATGTCAGAATTGATTGACTTTTTAAAAAACCCGCGCAAATACGCTGCTATGGGAGCAAGAATTCCTAAAGGAGTTTTGTTGTATGGACCTCCAGGTACAGGAAAAACCTTACTTGCCAAAGCAGTTGCAGGTGAGGCAGGCGTTCCTTTTTTTGCTGCTTCGGGTTCTGATTTTGATGAAGTTTATGTAGGTGTTGGTGCTTCACGTGTCAGAGATCTTTTTAAAGAAGCTCAACTGGCAGCTCCTTGTATCGTTTTTATCGATGAAATTGAGGCAGTTGCTAGAAAAAGAGGCTCCAATATTGGTGGGAGTAACGGTTCTGAACAAACCTTAAACCAACTTTTAGTAGAGATGGACGGCTTTAACCAAAAAATGGTTGTTATTGTTATTGCAGCTACTAACCTCCCCGAAGCTCTTGACTCAGCTATTTTGCGTCCTGGACGTTTTGACCGTCACTTTAATATTACTTTACCAAATGTTAAAGACCGTGAAGCTATCTTAAAATTACATGCAAGTAATAAAAAACTTTCAGAAGAAATTAGTTTAGAAGAATTAGCTAAACAAACCCCAGGTTTTAGTGGTGCTCAATTAGAAGGCACCTTAAACGAAGCTGCTTTATTAGCTGCTAGAAGAAATGCTACTTTTATCAATAAAAAAGATATCAGCGAAGCTTTAGACCGTATTTTAATTGGACCTGCTAAAAAATCTAAAAAATACAATGACAAAGAAAAACGTATGGTAGCTTATCACGAAGCAGGACATGCTGTTATTGGAATTAAAATTCCTTTTGCCCAAATAGTGCAAAAAATCACCATTATTCCCCGCGGAAACGCAGGCGGATACAACTTAATGCTTCCTCAAGAAGAAACTTTCTTTTCTTCCAAAAAAACCCTATTAGCCCAAATTACTTCCTTTCTGGGCGGACGTGTTGCCGAAGAATTAATGTTTGACGACGTTTCTAACGGCGCTTACAACGATTTTAAACACGCTACGCAAATAGCTAAACTGATGGTAACTAAATACGGCATGAGTGATTTAGGACCAGTGCAATATTCAGGAAATACTTTCCAAAATGATTTTTCTGATCCTAAAGGTTTAGAAATTGACCAACAAATTCAAAAAATTATTGCTAATTGTTATCAACAAGCCAAACAAATTATTCAAGAAAACCAAGATTTGCTTGACACAATCGCTAAATATTTACTTGAAATTGAAACTCTTAATAAAAGAGATATTGATGAAATTGTAGCTACAGGAAAAATTGCTTGGTGGGAAAAAGAAAAAGAAGAAGCCAACAACCCAACCCAACCAACTTCTCAAATGCCTTCCAACAACGAAACAACTAGCACTGATACAACTCCTTTAAATGATGAATTGAAAACAACAACCAATTTAGACAACCAAGAATCAAACGAATCAAATCCAAACAATAAGGAAACAACTTCTCCAGAAGTTGTGTCAACAGATTCCGAATAAACCCAAAACCAATCTATTTTTTCATTTCTAAAAATAGTTTTTTGCAAAAACCAAAAATATCTTTACAATTAACACCAATTTTAAGCTTGCTTAGAGTTGGTGTTCGTTATGATAATTTAAATTTATCACCAATGCTTTTTCTTGATTTTTTAACCTTTTTATTATTTTTTCTTTATTTTTGAAACCCAATTCTTTTACTACATTTTTTTAACTTTTAGAAAACAAGGCCTTTTACATGAATGAAAAAAAAGAGTTTCTTATTTCTGCCAGTGAGGCATTTCAACGTTTAGATCATTTTTTATTGACTCACATTAATTTAAATAAAAGTCAATGTCAAAAATTAATTTTGGCACAACAAGTTTTGGTCAACTCTAAACCTGCGAAAAAAAGTTATTTGCTCAAAGCCCAAGACCTAATTACAGTTATTATCCCTCAAACTCAAGAATCTGTTAATTTACAAACTCCTCAAAATCTTAATTTAGACATCATTTACGAAGACCCCTATTTAGCAGTTATTAATAAACCTGCCAATTTGGTAGCACACCCTTCTTTAAGTTTTCAAGAAACAACCTTAGTTAATGGCTTGTTGTACCAATTTGCAACTTTAAGTCATGTAGATACCCAAAGACCTGGTATCGTGCATAGACTTGACAAAAATACTACTGGTTTATTAATTATTGCCAAAAATAATGATGTAAGCGACAAACTACAAATTGCGTTCCAACAAAGAAAAATTACCAAAATCTATTGGGCTTTAATTGAAGGTTTTTTAGAAGATAAAGGCACTATCAAACTGCCTATTGGAAGAAATCCTCATAATCGATTAAAAATGCAAGTTATTCCAGACGGTAAAACTGCTGTTACTCATTTTAAAACTTTGCAACGTTTTTCTCACTTTTCTTTGATGGAATTTAATTTGGAAACAGGAAGAACTCATCAACTAAGAGCACATTTTTCCTTCCTCAAACGTCCTATTATAGGAGATCTACTTTATGGTTCATCACACCATATTACTCCTTTAGGTCAATTTTTGCATGCCAAAATGTTAAAATTCAACCACCCTATCACCAATCAAAATCTTATTTTAGAAGCACCCTTACCTGCTAATTTTGAAAAGCTTTTACAATCTCTTAACAACTCCAATTAATGCTTTAAACTTTTTTATCTTTACTTTATCATTTGTGTTTTAAACTTTTTATTTTTTTCACCCACTTTCCAATTTTACAATCATTTAAATTAAAAAAACAATAAACAAGGAATTATTTATGATTAAAATTAATAATCTTTCGAAAACTTTTTTCCTTAAAAAAAAAAACTTCCAGTTTTACAAAACATTTCACTTGCAGTTTTGAAAGGCGAAATCTTTGGGTTAGTAGGAACTTCGGGTTCTGGCAAAACTACTTTATTAAAAATTATGAATGGATTTATGTTGCCTGATAAAAATGCTAATTCTTCCATGCAAAAAGCTTTTAGTCATCTAGAAAGTGCTATGATTTTTCAAAATTTTAATCTTTTGAGTAATTTAAATGTTTTTGAAAATGTGGCTCTTCCTTTAGAAATAAGAAGCACTCCCGAAGAACAAATTACTACTAAAGTAAATAAAATGCTAGATTTTGTAGGACTTCGCCAATTTGCAACTGCCTATCCTAAAACGCTTTCGGGCGGACAAAAACAACGTGTAGCCATTGCACGTGCCTTAGTTTACGAGCCTAAAATTATTTTTTGTGACGAGCCTACTTTTGCCCTGGATGAAATGACAAGTCAAGAGATTTTGAAGTTATTGCAAACAACCAATCAAAAACTAAAAACTACCATTGTTTTGGTTTCTCATAATGTTGCAGTAATTAAAAGTTTGTGCCATCGTGTAGCTATTTTGGAGCAAGGAAAATTATCTAAAATTGCTACCCTTAATCCTTCTTGTAAATTTGAAGCTACTTCTTATCAAAACATTTTTATCTAAATTTTATCCTTTTTTATCATACAAATGTTTTTGTCCAACAAAATATTAATAAATAAAATTACTTAGAAAAGAGACACATTACATGTTTAAACTATCTTCTTTATCTTCCAAAACTAAAAAAAATCTATTATTTGCCTTATTAACTATTTCTCTTTTGTGTAATTTGCTTTTGGGTTATTTTCTTTGGGATGCTAAAAAATCTTTAGCTCATACCCCTTCCAACCAAAAAAACCATAAATTAACAGTAGCAACTGCTCTGCCAACTATTAAATATTTTTTAGAAGAATATGCCAAAGACCGTTTAAAAGAATACAATATTGATTTAGATGTTCAATATATAAGTTCTAGATTTAAACAAACCAATGAATTACTTTTAAACAAAAAAGTTGATGCTAAATTAGACGCTCATGTACATGATTTAAATATTTTTAATAAAGAAAATCCAAATATTCCAGATCAAGATAAATTAACGTTTAGCCAAGTAGTTTATTTAGCTAAATTTGGGCTTTTTGCTAAACCTAATACTTTTAATAATTTAGAAGGAATTAAAAAAAACAATCATCCTAACAACCTTAAAATTTTGATGCCACAAGACAATTTTCAACGTTCTTTAGCTTTGCGCGTGTTGCAAGAATTAAAAATTATTGAAGAAATAAACCCAGAACGCACTCTTAGCACTGAAGAACAATTTAATTTAAAAACTACAGATTTTTAACCTACTAATTTATATCCTGACATAGAATACACTACTGAATCGGATTTAATGACAATTACATCTAGATTTCTTGCTCCTAATGATTTTGATTTATGTCTTAATTATCCTACTCTTATGGGATTGGGAATAAATAATTTTATATCACTAGGAATAATGCAAAAACCCACTAATTTAGATGATATTATTTATTCTTATACCATTTCTTTAGTGACTACTAACAATAATAAAAATAACTGGAAAATTAAAATTTTACAAGATATTTTAAAAGAAGAAGAAGCTATTGCATATATGAAAAAAAGCCAATTTGCAACCAATTTTTATATGATTCCAAGAGAAGAAGTTAAAGAAATAAGTAAAAACATTAAAGATAAATATTTAGGCAAAACAGGCGCTGCTCCTGCTTCTAATTAATGGAAAAACTCAATGGAAAATAATATTTTTATTCGTTTGTGGAATGTTTTAGCTAAAAATCAATTGGTATGGAATGGTTTTAAAGAAACTCTTAAAATTACTTTAATAGGTTGTTTTATTGCTTTTTTTCTAGGGCTTATTTTAGGAGTTTTATTATATTTATTCAAAATACAAAAACATTATAAAAGATATTGGATTTTAAATAGTTTGATGAATTTTTTCATTTCTACTCCTTTTTTAATCTTAATTGTTTTATTACTAAAATTAATTTTAATCCCTTATTTTCGCATGGGTTATGGCTTTGGTACTGCCCTTTTTTTCTTAGTCTTAGCTATTGCTCCTCTTTTTGCTCGTCATTGTGAACAAGCTTTTTTAACTACTAATCCAGAATTATACCAAACATCATTTAGTCTTGGAGCAACTAAATTTCAATTTGTGACTAAATTTTTGTTAACAGAAACCCGTTCTGATATCATTTTAAAACTAGCTTCTCTTTTTATCACTTCCCTTGCTTATTCTTCTGTTTTGCAAATTGTAGGGCATCAAGGTATTGCAGCAGTGGCAATTGATAATGGCTATAACGGACATTATGATTTTGAACCCTTTTTTACTCGCTTTGATTTAATTATAGTATCTGTTTTGCTTACCTTTATTTTAACTCAAACAGTTTATTTTTTAGGAAATCGCATTGCTTTTGCCCTTGATAAACGCTAATTACATCCATTTTTTACCAAATTTTTTCCTCTCACCAACTTTTTTATCATTTTTTTCCACAATTTAGTCTTTTTTTTCATCAAATAAAGTAAAATAAGGTATAATACTCTTGTGGATAATATGAAATTAATTATAGCTATCGTTTCTAGTCGCGATGCTAACAAAGTACAACAATCTTTAATAGAAAATAGTTTTTTTACAACTAGATTAGCTACTAAGGGAGGTTTTTTAAAAGAAGCTAATGCAACTTTTATTTTAGGAGTCAAAGAAGAACAAGTACCCAAAGCTTTAGAAATTATAAAAGCCCATTCTCATAAAAAAACTCAAATGATTCCAAAAAATATCATCAATGAGTTTAGTGCTTATAATTCTTTTCCTACCGAAGTTTCTGTGGGCGGAGCAACGATTTTTGTTCTTGATGTGGACCAGTTTTTAAAAGTTTAACATTAATTAATAATTTTATCAAACCTAAAACCTATCAAATTCAACCAAATTTAAATTAAAAAAAGGAGTTTTTACGTGGCATTAACCAAAGAACAAAAACAAGAAATCATTAAACAAAATTCACGTTTTGCAAAAGACACAGGTTCATCTGAAGTTCAAATTGCTATTTTATCAGCAGAAATCAAACAATTAAGTGAACATTTAAAACAACACCCTCATGATTTTCACTCTAAAAGAGGTTTGTTTATGAAAAACAGCAAAAGACGTAATTTAGTAAAATATTTAGCAAACCAAAATTAATAATTCAAATATCACAGCTTTTGTGGTATTTTTTTATTTTTATTTTCCTTGCATTTAATTTACTCAAACCAACCCCACCCCCCAAAAATTACTTACACGCACGCACGCACTCACTCAACTAAACGCATAACAAAGTTAAAAAGGAGACAACAAGGAACAATATGAAAGGTTTATTAGTTTTATATGACGGATTTGAGGATTGTGAGGCTTTAGTCACAAGAGCTTTATTAAATCGCGTAGCCCTTCCTTTAACAACTGCAACTCTAAATCCCCAATTAGAAGTTATGTCTTCTAGCGGGCTTTGTGTAAAAGCAGATGCCAATTTAGCTACTATTAATCCTTTAGAATACGATTTTTTAGTTATTCCTGGAGGACCTTACGTAGCGCAAATTATTGAAAAAGAAACTTTTTTATTAAAATTAATTCAAAAATTTGTTGATGCTAATAAAGTTATTGGAGCTATTTGTGCCGCTCCCATGTTTCTAGGCAAACTAGATTTATTAAAAAATCACACTTTTACTTGCTTTCCTTCTTGTAATCATTTTATTGAAGGTACTTATTTGCCAGACCAAAAAGCTGTTATTAGTGATAAATTTGTAACTTCGCGTTCTCCTATAACCGTCTTTGACTTTGTTTTTGCTTTAGTAGAAGTGCTGAAAGGCAAAGCTTTTGCTTTTGCTTTTAAAAATTCCCTTAATGTTTAGTAAATGTTTAGTAAATTTGGGACTTTTTATTTGTATATAAAAAATATCAAAATTATCTGATAACCATCCAACCATTATCCTCTTTTTTTCAATTTTTTTACACAATTTATGCATTATTTTTTAAAAAAAGTTGACAAAATGATTTTTTTACTTGACTTAATGACATTATTTTAGTAAAATATTAAGAGAATATTGAAAATAAAAATTAATATTTCATAATAATTAAGACTATTTCATATCTAAATTACAAAAGATTTCATAACTCTTTTGTTTTTGTCGCTTTCAAACAAAACACAAATACACACATAAAATTAATCACTATTTTTTCATTAATAATAAGGAGAAAATTCCATGACAGAACAATTGCAACCAAAAAACAATCAAAAAACTTTAATGGCTAATAAAACAACAGTGAAACCTAAATGGCACCTAGTAGATGCTAAGGGCAAAACCCTAGGCAGATTAGCTACCAAAGTGGCTTCCATTTTAAAAGGAAAACACAAAACACATTACACGCCACACGTAGACAATGGCGATTATGTTATTGTTGTAAATGCTGCCTATATTCATTTAACTGGCAAAAAATGGCAACAAAAAACTTACTACAAACATTCAGGTTATCCAGGTGGTTTAACTAAAGTTGTAGCTTCAGAAATGATGCGTAAATTTCCTACAAGAATGGTTGAAAAAGCAATTTTAGGAATGGTTCCTCATACTAAATTAGGTTCACAAATTGGTAAAAAATTATTTGTTTATGCCGAACAAAACCACAATCACCAAGCGCAACAACCAGAAAGTTTAGAGGTTTAATTAGATGAAAAAAGTAAATTATTTTGGTACTGGTCGTCGTAAAAGTGCTGTGGCAAGAGTTATTTTAACTAATGGTACTGGCAAAATTACAATCAATACTAGAGATTTTGAAAAATATTTACCATTACCTGCAACACGACTAGAAATGATTCAACCTTTAGAATTAACTGAAAAAAGAGAAGCTTTTGATGTAAGTGTTAATGTAAACGGCGGAGGGCTTTCAGCTCAAGCAGGCGCTATTCGTTTAGGAATTGCACGCGCTTTAATTGAAAGTGTTCCCGAATTAAGAGCCATTTTAAAAAAAGCTGGTTTATTAACTCGCGATGCTCGTTGTGTTGAACGCAAAAAATACGGTTTAAAAAAAGCTCGTCGAGCACCACAATTTTCCAAACGTTAATCCAAAAAAAGAACTTTGTCAAAAAGTTCCTTTTTTTTAAATTTTCCACCAACACCTCCCCTATCGATTTTAAATTAAAAGGAAAACACTTACTGTAACTATGAAAAAAATTAAAGTTCGTTATGCTCCAAGCCCTACTGGTTTTTTGCATATAGGAAATGCCCGCACTGCTTTATTCAATTATTTGTTTGCCAAAAAAAATCAAGGAGAGTTTATCATCCGCATCGAAGACACCGATTTTTCACGCAATGTTGAAGGCGGCGAGGCTTCTCAATTAAAAAATTTACGTTGGTTAGGAATTGATTGGAGCGAAGGGCCCGATATCCAAGGACCTTTTGGACCTTATCGCCAATCAGAAAGACTTGCCATTTACCAAAAATACGCCCAAAAACTACTTGATCAAGATCTCGCTTACAAAGAATTTCAAGAAGGACACACCACTTTTGCCATAAGATTTCGCGTTCCTACCAATCAAACTTTTGCCTTTGATGATTTAATTAGAGGCAAACTTACTTTTCAAAGTCAAGAAATCGAAGACTTTATTATCCTCAAATCAAACGGCTATCCTTCTTATAATTTTGCAGTTGTCATTGACGATCACTTAATGCAGATTTCTCATATTTTTCGAGGAGAAGAACACATCACTAACACTCCTAAACAAATTATGATTTATCAAGCTTTCCAATGGCATCTTCCTCAATTTGCTCACATGACTTTAATTCTTAACGAAAACAAAAAAAAATTAAGCAAAAGAGATGCTAATATTATGCAATTTATTGAACAATATGAAAAATTAGGATACTTGCCACAAGCATTATTTAATTTCTTATCTTTGTTAGGATTTAGTCCTTTAAGCCAAACCGAAATATTAAGTCCCCAAGAATTAATTAATTTATTTGATGTGGCACGCCTCAATAAAGCTCCTGCTATGTTTGATAAAACTAAACTAGATTATTTGAATAATCAACATTTAAGAAAGTTGCTTCCAGAAGTAATTGCATCATTTATTTTGCAAAAAAAATATTTAGCTCTTACAACCGCTCCTACAAATTACAAAGAGTGGATGACTAAATTTGTGGCTTTGTTTCAAGATAGAATGCATTATATGCAACAAATCACAGATTTTTATCAACTTTTTTTTCAATCCACACCTTTTTTATCGCAAGAAGCTACACATTTTTTACAAACTAATCCCCAAACAACCCTTATTTTAAAAACTTTTTATAATGTTTTTGATGTTATTGTATTTGAAAAAGATGTTATTGCTAATTCCATTAAACAAGTTACTAACCAAAATGATTTTGCTAAAAAAACACTTTTTATGGCTTTGCGTATCGGAACTACTTGCAAAATGCATGGTCCCAGTATCGCCCTTTTATTAGAATTGTTAGGAAAAAAACAAGTACTTAAAAATCTATCTTATGTTTTAGAACAAGCCCAAAAATTTTAATTAATTCCATTTGAAAAATAATATTTATATATATTGCTCAGATCGG
>NZ_JSWH01000089.1:0-3387 GCF_000803325.1 Chrysanthemum yellows phytoplasma | reverse complement strand
TTCAGTTTTCAAAGATTAAGGTAGTTTTGGTAAAAATTTGTGAAAAAATAAATTAAGAATAAATAATCAAAATATGCAATTTAGCAAGTTACAAATAATTAAAAAATAATTAAAAGTTGTTGTTTTTGCTTTCAAAAAATGTTTTCAAAGCAAATAAAATCGCAATACCTTTTTTATTATATCACATAAAAAAACAAATAGCAAATGTTTTGTTGCTTTTTTTTCAAAATTAAAAAAATAATTGAAATTTGGCAAAATAATTGCTAAAATAAATGGCAAATGTTTGGATGGTTTTAAGATTGAATTCCGGCAAATTTGGTCTGTCGAAATTGCGCTTCAAAAACGCACAACATAATTACTATAATATTATAACAAACATTTTAGGATTTGGCAAGTAAAAAAATACTTTTGTTAAATTTTGTGCAAAATTATATTTTTTTGTAAATGTTTTGGGATATCGATGAAAAATTTGTTATTAAAAAAAGATCAAAAAGGAGATGGTATATTTTTAAATAAAACTTTGAGAACCACTAAAAGCGTTTTGTTCGTTTTGCTGTTGTCTAACTGTTGCGTTGCGTTTCTTTAAACAAATAAAAAACCTTAAAAATAAAAAAAATCCATTGATGGATTGTTGCTATTTGAAAGTCTATATTCGTTTTAATTGTGTTTGGAAATAGCTTTTTACTTCTTCCATATTGAGTTGTTTAGGTTTGAGGTTCCCTTTTTCGTTGGCTTGCATAAAGGTTTGTTTGTACCACAATAATAACTTTTGATAGATACAAAAATCTAGATAATAATTAGTGGATGGAGTTGGTACAAAGTTGGGGTGGGGGTTGGTTTGGGATTTGGCTTCTTGTTGTTGTTGTTCTAAACATTTTAATGCCACCAAAAACCAAGATAAAGAAGTGTTGTAAGGCATAAATCCTTTTATTTCCCATTGAATACAACACTCCAATATCAAGATAAAATCAGTGTTAATAAGGGAATATTTGTGTTTATTGGCATAAAACAAATGAAAACTATTAATATAATGCTTTCTTTGTTGCATCTCTAATACCCATAAATCAAATGATAAATAAAAATAATTTCTTTTCATATCTAAAAACGGTTGCATAGCTTTATTATTTTTGCAAGTATTTAAACAATGATCATACATACCAAATTCTTTTCTTAAAGCACATAAAGCAAGATCAGAGGCATAAGGATAAAGTTCATAAGGTATAATTCTCAATTTTAATATCTCCTTATTTTTAAATACTTTCTTAATAGTAAAAGTTAATTGTTTTGTTGGTTGTGTGGTTTGGTTGTTTGGTTGTTTGGTGGTTTTTTGATTTTAATTTATAAAAGAAGTAAAATAAATATTTATTAAAATGTTAAAAAATGCTTTTTTCTTATTATATCATTTTCTTTTTAGTTTTTTTATCTAAATAATTTGTCATTCTTACTAAAAATAAATAAATGATACTTACAATAAAATAAGGAGTAATTTGATCATAATCAAATACTTTATTTCTATCTGCTTGCCAAATAAAGCCCATAAATCCAACAACAGAAAATAATGCAGTATCTTTAATATTTAGAATAAATTGTTGCCAAATAAAAGGTTTAGTTCTTTGTAATCCTTGTTCAAATAAAATATATTTAAAGACTTGTTTTTGATTCATTCCTAATGAATAAGCAGCCTCAATTTGTCCTTTATCCAACATTTTAATATTATGCATGAATAAATTAGTTAAATTAGCAATAGTATTTAGAGAAATAACTAATAAAGTAGTAATAAAAGGAGTAGCTAAAAAAGGATAAGGAGGATTTTTTAAATAACCAAATAAGGATAATAAATTCCAACATAACAATGCTTGAACCATAATAGGAACAGCATTTAGAAAAATAAATAACTCATCAATTAATTTAGATAGCCCTTTATAAAGATAAAAAGCTAATAAAGAATTATTTTTTTTATTTTGTTTTTCTGCATAAATCTTAATTTTAACAAAAAGCAAAGTAATTAAAAATCCTACAATAACACTATCAATAGCCACCATAAAAGAAAAAACAAACGGTTTTTTATAAGTTGGTAATGTTTTCCAAACTTTTTGCCAAAAAGTAATTTCAGTTTTTTTATCACCATTAGAATTATTTGATTGTTTTATTTGTATATAATCTTGGGTAGCTGGTTTTAAAAAATTCTCATTATAATATTTTGTTTG
Organism: Chrysanthemum yellows phytoplasma; assembly: GCF_000803325.1. Classification (NCBI taxonomy): domain Bacteria; kingdom Bacillati; phylum Mycoplasmatota; class Mollicutes; order Acholeplasmatales; family Acholeplasmataceae; genus Candidatus Phytoplasma; species Chrysanthemum yellows phytoplasma. The sequence continues at coordinate 1,180 of NZ_JSWH01000089.1, read as the reverse complement.
TTCTGACTGATAAGAACTTTCATAAACAGCTTTAACAGCTTGTTGGAATTTTTCTTCTGATACTTTAGGATTGTGTTGTGCTTGTCTAATGAAAAAACCAAAAGGCTCAAAGGCAGGTTCTGCAAATTCATTATCTACAAATTCTAAAGTGGTAAGTTCGCCTGTTGTATCACTATTAGCAATACCTTGAGCAACTGGAGTATCAGTAATAAAACCATCTACTATGCCATCTTTAACTGCATTAACACAAACAGCAGAATCTGGATTAGTTAGTACTTTGGGGTCTGCTTCAGTACCTTCATATTTAAAATTATTTTTATGGTTTATTAGATGGTCTTTTTCTATTTGTATATGAAAAACAGCCCCTTCCATAAGCATTAATTTTATTTTTTCATTGTCTTGTAATTCAACATTATTGTTTTTTAAAGTTATCAATTCTTGATTGGGTAATTTAAATTTTTGAAAAAATTCTTTTTTATTCTTTTTAATTAAAATACTTGCTGTTGCTTTTAAATAATCAATTCCTTTAACAACTTCATTACGTCTAGGAGTATTATTCATAGAACCAATTATAAAATCTACTTGTCCACTTGTTAGAGCATTTAGTACTCCTGTAAAACTACTATAAACTTTAATATCTAATTTATAACCTAGTTTATCTGCTAAAGCTTTACAAAATAAAACATCAGAACCGTTAACATATTGTCCATCTACAGTTTTTAAACTACCTCCAACACCTTCCTTACCATCAAAAGCTAAAGGAGGCATAATATTAATAGTTCCTAAAACTAAAGTATCTGTTTTGTCACTTGTATTATCATTAGTTACTTTTTTTTCAAAGACCCCAAAAACATAAAGATGCATTAATACCCACGACCAAAAGCAAATATGAATTAAATTAAATCTTAGAATGTGTTTTTTATTTTTTCGTATATATCCAATAATATTGCTGTCTTGCATAAACGAGATACCATAAATCCTTTACTTTTATTTTTTTATATAACAAATTTAATTTACCATTAACTATAATATAACATAAAAAAAATGCTTAAATAAACTTATTTAATAAATAAATTTTTTGCCTTTAAAATACCTTGCAAAACTGTTAAATTAATTTATTTAAATATTTTTTTATTCACCAAACTTATAAAAATAGAAAACTACCAAATGGTAGCTTTCT
>NZ_JSWH01000088.1:0-4599 GCF_000803325.1 Chrysanthemum yellows phytoplasma | reverse complement strand
AATTTATTTATAAAATAGAAATGTTAAATATCCAAATCAATAAAAAAGCAAAAGAAAAAAGCAAACTAAAAAAGCAAAAGAACAATTGCAATCCAAAAACAAAGATAAAAAAGGAGCAAATGCATGCCAGAATTACCTGAAGTCCAAATTATTGTAGATTTTTTAAAAACACAGTTAATAGGAAAAAAAATTGTTGCAACTAAGGTATTTTATGAGCCTGCTGTTAAAAATACCAAAGAATTTCAAAAAATTGAACAAACTACCATTTTGGATATTCAAAGAAAAGGTAAATTTTTATTATTTTTTTTAACTCAAGAATTAGTTTTAATAGGGCATTTGAGAATGGAAGGAAAATTATTTATCAAACCTTGCGATGAGCCTAAACACAAATACGAACATTTTGCAATTATTTTGGAGGATAAAAGTTCTTTAAGATATTATGATTTTAGGAAATTTGGTAGATTTGAAGTTAAGAATCAGAACATTTTTTTAACCCAAACTACCTTGCATCAACTAGCCTTAGATCCTTTTGAAATCAATCCAGTTGTTTTGTATCAAAAAATATTAAAGACCAAAAGCGCTTTGAAAAAAGTTTTATTAAATCAAAAAATAATTTCTGGATTAGGCAATATTTATGTTAATGAAGTTTTGTTTTTAGTAAAATTGCATCCTGAAACTAAAGCTTGCGAACTGTCTTTGGAACAAGTGCAAGAAATTGTAACAATTTCCCAAAAAGTACTTACCAAAGCCATTAAACTGGGCGGAACTACTGTAAGTACTTTTGAATCTCAGCCAGGTATTATAGGCTATTTTCAAAACAAATTACAAATTCATGGCAAAGTTAATAAGCCTTGTATTAACTGTCAAACTAAAATTATCAAAATCAAAGTTGGCGGCAGAGGTACTTATCTTTGTCCTGTTTGTCAAAATCATAATCCTAATAAAGAATTATAATTGATTTATTTTCAACTATAAAATAGATCAATATTTTTTAAAAAAGAGGTTTTTATGCTTAGTCATCTAAATTTATTTCAAATCCAAAATTCATTTTTTTTGTCGCTTGAAGACCATCAAAGCCTAAGTTTGCTTTATCAACCACTAATAGGCACTCATGCGCTTGGTATTTATCATATTTTAGCAACTCTAAAACCTAATATTTTTTATCAACATCAATTTTTATTTGATTTGAGTGCGGTTTCAAAAAATGATTTTTTAGAGGCACAAGAAAAATTAGAAGCTCTTAATTTGCTCCAAACTTTTTGCAATTCCGAAACCCAAGAAAGAATTTATTGGCTTAATTTGCCATGCAGATCTCAAGAGTTTTTTAAAGACCCTCTTTTTAGTAATTTTTTATTAAGTGAAGTGGGAGAGGCTACTTTTTTGAGTTTGCAAAATCATTTTAGTAAAGAAGCTTCCACTAAAAAAAATAATTGGGACGCTTTTCAAGACATTAGTAAAAAATTTGATGATTTGTTTCAAGTGCAAAAAATGGATTTACCAACTGATTTTACTTGTCCCAATAACCAAACAAATTCTTCTCCAAGACAGTTTTTAAATAACACTTTTGATTATAAATTATTTTTGCAAAAATTGCCCCAACGTTTCAAAAAACCATCTTTAACTTGCAATCAAACAAGTGATTTTATTCAAAAATTAAGCTTAGTTTATAATTTAGATGAAGCTACACTTTCGGAAATATATCAAAAAACTTTTCCAAAGCCCAGCGAAATCGAACTATCCAAATTAAGCCTAGGTGTAAAAAGATATTATCAGATGCATACTCAAAATCAAAATTTGGTTTTTGCGAAAAAAACGCAAGATAATGAACAAGATACGATTGCTTTGCTCAAACGTAAAGATTCTACTCAAAGAATTATTATAAATCATTGTCCTAAAAATATGCAAGCCACTGCGGCTGATACTGTTTTTCAATTTATGGAAAGAAACAATTTAGAACCGGGGCTAGTCAATGTGCTTTTAACTTATATTTTGGAACGAAAAGGCTTTGTGCCCTCAGTGGTTTATTTGGAAAAAATCTTAAAATCTTGGGAGCAAAAAGGGATTTTTGATACTGAAACAGCATATGATTTTTATATGGAACAAGAAAAAAACCAATCCCAAACTAAGTTTAGATCTAATTTAAAAAAACCACAAATTTCTCCTAAATGGTTAGAAGATTTTAAAAAGAAAAAACAGTCATAATTTTTTGGATGATTTATTATTACAAGGAATCAATTCAATTTGATAAAATTTTACAAAAGCAAAAGAGGTGAAAAATTAATTTATGGAATTTTCAGATATAAAAATAAAAATTAGGAAAATGATTGCACAGTGCGAAGAAACCAAAAATTTAGATATCTCTGATGATGAACTGCCAGTTATTTATCATTATTTGCTCACCAAAGATCAAGAAAATGAATATGGGAATCGCCAAGAAATAAAAACTAATCCTTTAAGAGTTGTTTGGGTTCCTACTGTTAAATCTCAAGCTCTTTATTTTAAGGAACATTGGCAATCGCAAAATGAATTGTTTGATAGTAGCATTAATTTCGATGCTCATTTAGTGAGGCAATTTGTAGTGGATAATGATTCTAAGCAAAAAGCGTTAAAAGAGATGAAACAAATTATTAAACATTTTGAAAAATCTACCAAAGGTTTTTATTTGTCGGGTTCTTTTAATACTGGAAAAACTATTTTTTTGAAAAAAATAGCTTATGAATTAATTCAAAAACAAATTTCTGTTATTTTTCTTTTTATGCCTGATATAACTAGAAAATTTAGAAATTTTTTGTATAATAATACTTTAGAAACAAGGTTGCAACAATTAAAAAATGTTAAGTGTTTGATTTTGGATGACCTAGGTTCAGAAAATATGACACCTTGGTTTCGTGATGAAATTTTGCTTCCTTTGTTGTATGATAGAGCTGAAAAAAAGTTGCCCCTTTTTATTAGTAGTAATTTGCCCTTTAATGAACTGCACAATTATTTATTGCATTTGCATGGAGCTGAAAATGCTAATATTGAAGTTAAGGTATACAAAATTATTGAAAAAATTCGTACCCTTACTCACTTTTATGATTTTTCCGAAAAACAAGATTCCTAATAAGACAGTTTGAACTTGGTCAAGGATTAAAAATATTCTTTTTGGGAAAAACGTAATAACACAAGCAAATAATTTATAATTTATTTTGGTGGAGATGATGGGAGTCGAACCCATGTACAAAATCACTTTAATTTATATATTCTACATATTTAGTTTATTTTGTAAGTTCGCAATTTATGAAAAAACAAACAAAATCCATAAATTACTAGTCTTTTTGATATTTGCTAAAAGAGCAAAGACAAACCCAATTAGCAAAACTTACCTTATTGCCTTCCTTAAATCGTAAGTTAATTTAAGTGCGGGTTTTGCTTATTTATTTAAGCAAAAGCTAATTGTGAAGAAAAACTGTTTGCAAAATTCATTTGATAAACTGGAGTTTGTCCAGCAAAATCTTGTGTATTTGTTACAGTTTGTTTGTTATTTCCGGTTATTATAACCTCGACGTTTTTACTTGCGTAACCAAGATATGCTATATAAATTTCGTTGACCTTGGCAAATCCAAAACATCCCCATATTTTTATTTTAACTCAAAAAACCTTTTTTAAATCAAGTTATTTTTAGATTTGTTATTTGTGTTTTTGGAATGGATCATATTTTTGATTAATTTATTCTTTTTGCCTACTCAAAAATTATAACCAATAAATTTAAAATTTTGTAAAAGCGCCAAAGATAAAATTATCTAAATTTAAACTAAACTCAAATCAAAATTACACAAGCAAACAAAAAGCTCAATATATATAACAAAAAAGGGATTTGCATCCCTTCCTTTGTTCGATTATTAATGAAATTATTCGTTAACTACAACAACATCTACAGCTTGAGCTCCGAGGTCGCCTTCTTTAACAGTGAATTCCACCTTGTCGTTTTCATTAAGTGTTTTTCTTCCAAAGACTTCAGTTTGAATAGAACTGTAATGTACGAAAATATCTTTCCCATCAGCTGAAATGATAAATCCGTAGCCTTTGTCTTTAGAAAACCATCTACATGTTCCCTGTTGTTTTTTGTCTTGCATTATTAATAATACTCCTTCTTTTAAATTATTTCGGTTTCATAACCTATTATCTATTATAACTCATTTATTTTTAGAGTCAAACATTTTTACACACTTTTTTTTACTTTTTTGACGTTTTTTGGTAAAATTTTCATTTTTTTCGTCAAAAATTTGCATTTTGATATTTTTTTTGATATAATAAAATATGTTAAGCCCTTATAGTTTAACGGCAGAACGTAGCAATGGTAATGCTGAAATACAAGTTCAATTCTTGTTAAGGGCACCAAAACCAAAATTAAGATGATGTGGGCGTCGTATAGTGGTTATTATACGTGCTTGCCAAGCATGAGACGGGGGTTCGATTCCCCTCGCCCGCTCCATACATTATATAATTTAGATGTATTATATTTGTTTATTAAAAAACTTTATTATTTAGCTTTTTTTGCCCCAATAACAGCGTTTAATTGTTAAATTAATATAATATATTATAGATATCATAAAAGCA
>NZ_JSWH01000087.1:0-13017 GCF_000803325.1 Chrysanthemum yellows phytoplasma | reverse complement strand
ACTGCAAAAAGATGTAAAGCACAAACAGCTACAAAAAAAAGAAACATTAAAGGGTGAAACCCAAAAATCTTTATTTGTTTGTCTTTTTTCATTATAATTTACTCCGATTCTACACAAAAAAAATAAAATAACTAATAAATTCATAAATATGATGTAATATAAATAATAAAGTTATAAATAAATGGTTAATAAATTGTTTTTTGTGATTTTTTATTTTCAAAATTATTAGCTAAATAAGTAATCAAAATCACTTAAATAATTAATTATGGTATTCTTAAATAATAAAGTTAATGATTAAACTAGTTTTTTAATTAAACTATTTCCTGTCATTTCTTGAGGTTTTTTAATTTCTAATAAATCTAGCATTGTGGGTGCAACATCACATAAAGACCCCGGTTTTAAGACAACATTTTTATCTGTAACGATGAAAGGAACTAAATTAGTGGTATGAGCTGTGTGTGGATTTCCTTGGTTATCTGTCATTTGTTCGGCATTTCCATGATCTGCTACAATACAGGCTTTGCCTTTAACTGCAAAAATGGCATTTAAAACTTCTTTAAGACAGCTGTCTACTGTTTGAATCGCTTTAATGGTAGCATCTAAAAAACCAGTATGTCCTACCATATCAGGATTTGCAAAATTAAGAATTAAAGTATCGTATTTACCAGATAAAATAGCAGTTTTAGCATGGGTGGTAATTTCTAAAGCACTCATTTCGGGTTTAAGATCATAAGTTTTTACTTTGGGAGAAGGAATTAAGATTCTATCTGCATTTTTTAATTGCAGTTCCTTGCCACCATCAAAGAAAAAAGTTACATGAGGATATTTTTCAGTTTCTGCAATTCTTAGTTGGTGCATTCCTAAATTGGCAATTACTTCACCATAAATATTTTTTAGAGTTATTTTTTCAAAAGCAACTACACTTTTAACTTGAGCGCTGTATTTAGTCATTGTTACTAAAAAAAGATTATTTAATAATTTAGTACCGCAAAAATTGGTTTTACCCTCAGAACAAAAAGCATTAGTAGCACAAGGATTAGATAGAGCAGTTGCAAGACGCATGGCACGGTCAGGACGAAAATTAACAAAAATAACTGCATCATTATCATTAATTAAACCATTTGGATTGGTAATAAAAGGAGTGATAAATTCATCTGTAATGCCTTGATTATAAAAATTTTGTATAGTGTTTTCTAATGGCAAGTCAATAACAGGAGCTTGTTTGGATGTAAGCATATTATAGACTAAATTAATGCGGTTCCAATTGTTATCACGGTCAAGAGCATAATATCTACCAACAACAGAAGCAATATTAAAGCCATAATCAAGAAGGTCTTTAATGTAGTTAATACCTGAATGAGGACTTGTGTCTCTTCCATCAGTAAAAGCGTGTAAAAAGGTGTTGTTTGCTAAATTGTTTTCTTTTAATAAATCAAATAAAGCTTTAAAATGATCTAAATGAGAATGAATTCCTCCATCAGAGATAAGTCCTAAAAGATGCATTTTACTGTTGTTTTTTTTAACATGTTCGATGGCTTGAAGAAATTGTTTGTTGGTGAAAAAAGATTTATCACGAATAGCTTTATTAATTTGAGTAAGCGATTGATAAACAACTCTTCCTGCTCCTAAATTAAGGTGTCCTACTTCACTATTTCCCATTTGACCTTGGGGAAGACCCACTTCTTCACCTGAGGCTTTAAGAGTGGTATTGGGAAAGTTTTTTAAAAGATAATCTAGATAGGGAGTCTTTGCCAAATGAAAAGCGTTATTTTCTTTTTGGTCGGTTAAGCCTAAGCCATCTAAAATAATTAATCCTACAAATTTTTTAGTCATATTCCCAAACTCCTTACCTCAAAAGAACATCTTAAACGATGGTCTTGTCAATAATAATGTTATTTTGTTTTTGTATTGTTTGTATTATTAAATCACTTTTGTTTTGTGTTTAATTGGGATTTATTTTTTCAAATTATAAAAAGTTTTTAATCCTAAAAAAGGAGCTTCTACTAATTGGTCTTCAATTCTTAATAATTGATTGTATTTTGCCATACGATCAGTACGTGAACAAGAACCAGTTTTAATTTGACCCGCATTAGTAGCAACAGCTAAATCAGCAATAGTTGTGTCTTCGGTTTCGCCACTACGGTGAGAAATAACAGCGGTGTAAGAAGCTTTTTTTGCCATTTCAATTGTTTCTAGGGTTTCTGTTAGAGTTCCTATTTGATTTAATTTAATTAAAATAGAGTTTCCTATTTTGTTTTCAATTCCTTGAGCTAATTTTTGGGTGTTAGTAACAAATAGGTCATCCCCTACTAATTGGATTTGGTTACCTAATTTTTGGGTTAAGTATTTCCATCCATCCCAATCATTTTCATCAAGTCCGTCTTCGATTGAAATAATTGGATATTTAGAAACTAAAGTTTCGTAATAATGAACTAATTCTTGGCTACTAAAAGCTTTGTTATTTTCAGATGCAAGAACGTATTTTTGAAGTTTTTTGTCATAAAACTCGGAAGCTGCAACGTCCATTCCTAAAAAAATGTCTTTTCCTGGCTCGTATCCTGCACTTTTGATAGCTTCCAAAATGATTTGTAAGGCTTCTTCGTTAGAATTAAGGTCAGGTGCATATCCGCCTTCGTCTCCTACTGTAGTTGGAAGTCCTTTTTGTTTTAAGATTTTTCCTAAATGGTGAAAAACTTCAGCCCCATAACGTAAAGCTTCTTTAAAAGATGTTGGTCCAGTTGGTAAAATCATAAACTCTTGAAAATCAACACTGTTAGAAGCATGAGCTCCACCGTTGATAACATTCATCATAGGAACTGGCATTTGTTTAGGTAAAACGCCTCCTACATATTGATAAAACTCAAGATTTAAGTAGTTAGCTGCAGCTTTAGCACAAGCCAAAGAAACACCTAAAATAGCGTTAGCTCCTAAATTAGATTTGTTAGGAGTTCCGTCAAGTTTAATTAATAATTTATCAATTAAAGTTTGTTCTAAGACAGAATAACCTTCTAATTCTGGTTGAATAACTTCAGTAACATTTTTAACAGCTTGCAAAACGCCTTTACCTAAAAATCTTTTGGCATCCCCATCCCTTAATTCAACTGCTTCGTATTGTCCGGTAGAAGCTCCTGAAGGAACAATAGCTCTTCCAAACGCTCCTGATTCTGTATAAACTTCTACTTCTACTGTAGGATTTCCTCTGGAATCTAGCACTTCGCGCGCTAAAATACTTTCAATATATGGCATAATTAATACTCCTTTTTTAAATTGGCTTTTAATTATAAAATGAAAAATAAAATAACTTTTGTTTTTGGGACAAATAGTTAAATTTACTAACCATAAATATTATAATGGTTTTTTGCTAAAAAATGTATTTTAATGTGTAATAAATGAATATTTTTGTAATAATTGCAATTATGACTTTAATAAAGCAAACATTTTTTGTTTGTATATTTCTACTCCGGGTTGATTAAAAGGGTTAATTCCTAACAACGAACCTGACATTGCACAAGCTTTTTGGAAAAAATACGCTAAATATCCAAAATGATATGCATCCAAAGTAGGAATGACAATTTCTAAATTAGGAACTTTGCCTTCAATGTGGGCTTGTTTAGTGGCTTGAAGAATTTTTTGATTAATTTGTGAATAAGTTTTTCCAGCTACATAATTAAGATTATCAAGTTCGTTTGGAATGTGAGGAACAACGCAATCATCTTTTATTGATGTAACATTTAAAACTGTTTCAAAAAGCATTTTGGTGCCTTCTTGGATAAATTGCCCTAAGGAATGTAGATCAGTAGAATTGTTGGTGGCTCCTACAAAAAGCCCTTTTTCTTCTTTGCCCTCAGATTCAGCAAATAATTGTTTCCACCATTCCGAAAAAGAAAGGAGATGCGGTTCGTAACTTACCAATAGTTCCATTTTTTTGTTTTGTTGGGTGTGAAGCAAATACCTTGCTAAAGCGTACTGATAGGCTTGATTTTGAAAAAGGTCTTCTTGAAAAGTGTCGTGATAAGCTTGCAAAGCGCCTTTCATCATTGAGACAACATCTAAATTAGCAAAAACAAAAGGAAGGATGCCTACGCTTGTAAAAACACTAAATCTTCCACCCACAGAATCAGGAATAACAAATGTTTGATAACCTTCTTTAAGGGCTAAATTTAACAAAACGCCTTTTTGGCTGTCAGTGGTTACAAAAATACGATTTTTGGCAAGTTGTTTGCCGTATTTTTCTTCTATTTCTTTTTTCAAGATTCTAAAAGCAAGGGCTGGTTCCAAAGTGATACCTGATTTTGAAATAACATTAATTGCCCAATTTTTGTCTTTAAGATAATGGAGCAAATTAGTTAAGTAATTGCCTGATGCTTGATGACCTGCAAAAAGAATTTCTGGCTTAGTTTTTTTAAAGGGCGTTTGCAAAAATTCAATTCCTGCTTTGGCTCCCAAATAAGAGCCTCCAATGCCAATTACTACTAAAACATCTAAATTGGGGTGGGAATTTTTTAGTTGTTTCATTTTTTCAAGTTCTTGGAAATCAAAATGTAAGGGTAGTTCTAACCAACCCAAATATTTTTCTTTTAGTTGTTGGTCTTGATGTAATTTTTGGTGTATGACTTTGATTTGAGGGGCAAAAGTTTGGGCATAATTGTGCCAATCTAAAAAATTATAAATCCCTTCAAGGTTTAATTTCAACATTGTGTAATTTTACTCCTTTTATTATTTATTATTTGGTGCTTTGTTATAATTTATTAAATATTTTATTCTCATTTATTAAATGTTTAAATATTTTTAAATGTTTTTCAGTATTGTATTAATTTTTATTTAATAATTTTGGTTTGCAAAGCATTATTTTTATTTTTCTTAAAACGCGGGGTTTGGTTGGTTTTGTTTTGACGCAAAAAAGATACAAATAAATAAGTAGTTGTCAAAAAGACAATAATATTGCTTCCAAAAGTACTTAAACCACATTGAGTAGCATCAGGAATTGAAACATCTTTTAATTGGGGCAAAATGTCATGCAAAAACCATAAAATAATTATTCTTAAAACAACTCTTAAAAGATTAATTACAAAAATAAGATTAGCATTTTTCTTATAAGATGCGACATAACCCATCATTAAAGTAGTCCATACAGAAAAAAACAAAGAAGTTTGTTCCCAATTAAGGATTTCTTTAAAGGATGTTATTTTTTGTGTGGTAAAAACTTTTTCAGGTTTTAAGGCAAGCAATAATTGTTCACCACAAAATTGATTTATAAATACTCCAATAATTCCTATAATAAGAGTAATTACAACAACATTTTTAAAGATTTTAAAAGTTTTGCTATTGCTTTGAAAAGTAACACTTTGAGATACCATAGCAGATTGACTATCTTCAAAAGAATTAGAAATAGCATAAAAAATACCATTAACTGCCATAACAAATCCAAAAATATCTACTAAGTTTTCTTGATCTTTGGTAAAATAACTGTCTATCATAGCAAGAATAATGAGTTTACCAATTTCATAAGTAGATTTGGCAATAATTAATGTTACTGCTAATTTCAGGATAGTTTTTACTGTGCGTTTAGAAAAGACTAGGTTTTTAAATTGCAACTTAAAAATATTTTTAGAACTAAACATACAATAAAAAGTTACCAAAGTAAGCAATAAATTAGCAATTAAATCAGCTAGGGCTAAATCAATTAAATTAACTTGATTTTGTTTGATTGCTTTAAAAGCAAAAGAAATACTAATTCTTGTAATAATAAGACAAATATTAAGGATTAAGACAAATCTAGTTTTTTCCTTGGCGCGTTCTAATCCAATAAAAACTGCATTCATAGTAATAGCTACAAAAGTAATTAAAATAAGATAATAATATGTAAGTCCATTTTGGCTATGATAACTTTTATTTAAAAATATATCTCCAAATGGAGCTGGTAAAAGGACACCTAAACCGAAAACCACTAAAAAGAATAAAGAAGAAATAATTGCCAATAAAAAAGCTAGGGTAGCGTATTGTTTGGCTTTAGTAAAATTCTTTTTTTTGTATTCTCTAGCTACTAAAATAACACCTGCTCCACCTAAAGCTATAGCAACACTTTGCAAAATTTTTTTAATTTGTGCCATATAAGAGATGGTTTTATCTAAATTGGTGCTGGAATTGGGTTGGTTCCCAATAATATAAAAATCAATGTATACGGATAATTGTTGAAATAACAAATAAATAGCAATGGGAAAAGTAAGAATAATTAAATTGATCCAAATAGGTCTTTTAAATGATTTAGGGGTTTGGTTGGCAGGTTTGGAAGGGTGTGGCAAATGATTTTTTTCAATAGACATAAATATACTCCGTTTTATTTTTTTAGTATTTATATCAAAATCAATTGTAATTTATTTGGGGTTTGGGATTTGGAAGTACAAAAATTAATTTTGATAAATACAATATTTTATTCTACAATCATTTTACAACAATTTAGCTACTACATTAAATAATTCATTTTTTTCATAAGTTTTTTCAAAAAGATCACCAAAAGTAGTGTAATGCAAATTAAGTCCGCAAGTGCCAACAGCACAATTAAAAATGTTTTGTTGCAATAAAGAAACGGCATAACTTCCCATTCTAAAAGCAAGGACTAGATCTTCTGCAGTTGGTTTACCACCTCTTTGAATGTGTCCTAAAACTTGGGCTCTAGTTTCGAAACCACTGTAATTTTCTACCTCTTTGGCTAAACTTGCAACATCAAAAATATGTTCAGTGACAACTACAATAGCATGTCTTTGGTTTGCTTGGCGCAAAGATTTAATTTTTTGGCAAATAGTTTTTTGGGATAAAAGATTTTCGCGAGTAACAATAACGTCTGCTCCTGCAGCAAGTCCACCAAATAAAGCCAAATCCCCTTTGTGGCGTCCCATCACTTCAATAATACTGCATCGGTTGTGAGAAACAGAAGTATCGCGCAATTTTTCAATGGCATCTACAATATTATTGAGAGCAGTGCTAAATCCAATAGTAAAATCAGTGGCACAAATATCATTGTCAATGGTGGCTGGCAGTCCTACGCATTTGATGCCAAGTTCGTGCAATTTGGATGCTCCTTTATAAGAACCATCACCACCAATTACAACTAATTTATCAATTCCTAAAGTTTTTAAATTTTTGGCGCATTGCTTGCGAACATCTAAATTATTTTGAAAATCTAAAAAACGAGAAGTTCCCAAAAAAGTACCAGACACATTAAGAACACGAGGAAATGTTTGAGGATTTAAGATTTCGATTTGGTTATTAAAAAGTCCTAAATAACCATCTTTTACGCCGAAAACTTCAAATCCTTGTTTAGCGCTTTCAAAAACTAAAGCACGAATAGCTGCATTCATTCCAGGAGAATCGCCGCCTGAAGTTAACACAGCAATTTTTTTGTTTTCTTTTGTTGTTGTTTTTGCTTTTTGGTTTTCATTTTTCATTTTAAAATTAAGTCTCCTTTATATTTTTGAAATATTGTAAATATTGTTAAATGATTAGTTTGATGAATGTTTTTTAATAAATCCGAGTGCGCGAGTCAAAATTAAAATAAATGAAATAAATAGTTGTTAAATGTTAATAAGTAAAAAAATAGTGTACTTGAAAAAGTTCCAAAGCGTTTAAAAAAAATAATAAAATATAATATGATTAGTTTGGTTTTTGTTTTAACTGTCTTTTTTGTGTCTTTATCCAAATTATAAATTATTATTTTAAGTAAATTTTTAGGTATTTCAAAAACTAACTAATCTTTTTTTATGAAAATTTTTATGAAAAAACTTTTTATGCTAGTCTTAGAATTTTTTGATTTATTAACAGCTACATTTAAATTGTATACGATTTAATCAAATATTGCAATTAAAACGTATTATTTTTGTTCTTTTTGTAAAAATTTTGTGATATTTGGGCTTTTTCGCAAAATAAAACAAAATATTGCAACAAATATTTATTGGCTAAAATAAATAAAACAATTGAAAAATAAGTTTTCAAAAAAATAATGAAGTTGTTTTTTTGGAATAATTTTATTAGCTTTTTGGATTTGGATTTCCTTTTTTTAGTTGTTTTTTATCTTTGGGAGTAGCAAAAATATTAACACTTATTTTTTTATATGTTATACTTAAAGAGTAGTTAAGAAAACAATTTGCAGTTATTTTAGATTTAATAAGCATTTTTTTGTTATGTTTTTTCATCAAATGATTGCTAAAAGAAAACAAAAACTTTAACCAATTAAACCTAAAATCTTTTTTTGAAAACCTTTAAAAATCCTTAATTACAAATCCTTAAAATAAAGGCAAAAATGTTTGTTTGAAAAATAATTAATTTTTACATTGACAAAAAAGATACAAACAAACACTTTTAAAACTGCAAAAAATAACTGCCATTTGTTTTTTAAATTTATACTTTTTTGCACAACAAATGCAATAAAAATAAATATAATAATTTATCAATTTATTTCAATTAATTTCAAATCAAAAGGAAGGTTTTTTAAATAAATGACGAAAAACAAAGTAATTAATAAAAAAGATAAAATAAGTAGGCTTGTTTTGGAGGGAAACTTATTAAAAGCTTTATGGATTATTTCTTTGCCTATTATTGTTTTTAATGTTTTTAAAGCTTGTTTCGGTAGTGTTGATACTTTTTTTGGAGCTGGTCTAGAAGGAGCAACCCAAAGCTACATTCAATTTTCCAAATCCGCTCAAAGCATTGTAGAAGCAGTAGGAGTTTGTTTAGGAATTACAGGAGTTGCATTAATTTCGCGCGAAGTGGGTAAAAATAAAAATGTCAAATCTTTAAAAGCTCGTAAAATAGCATCTAGCGTTTTTGTTTTGTTATTCATAGTAAGTTTGGTTGTAGCTTGTGTTATGATTGGTTTTTCCAGCCCTATTTGTAGTCTTTTTTTAAAGGAAAAAGTAATTAACGGAGTACCAAAGGCAATAACAACTGAGGAAAAAAATCTTTGCATTAACGCTTTTAGATTACAAATGTTGGGCACTATTTTAGCTGCTATTAATGTTTTCTTTTTAGGAATTGAAAGAATTTTGGGAAAACTTAAAAAAATTTTGGTTCTAAACTGTATTATGATGGGTTTAAAAATTGGATTAAGTACTTTATGTTTTGGCATCAAAGTCATTGGTTTAGAAGCGTTGTGTCCCAATGTTTTAGGGTTGCAAACAGCTTCATGTCTTGCTTATTTATTTATTACAATAGTTGCTTTTTTCACTCTTTTTAACAAAAAAAATCCTTTATTTTTAAGTTTAGGCGATTTTTCTTTTAAAACTTTTTTCCAAGACAAAAAATTACTTAAAACTATTTTGAAATTAAGTATTACTTTAACAATAGGCAAATTTATTTATGAAGGCGGAAGAATGTTTACCTTATTTATGGTAGATAGCACATTTGATAAACCATTTTTAGCTGGAACTCCTTTCGAATTTAAAGGTTTGGGCGGCTTAGGTGCAATTGGAGTTGCTGATAGCATTATTACTTTATTTGCTCAAATATCGTTTTCGTTAAAAGAAGGACAATTAATGATTGTTTCTGAAAACTTAGGGAACAAAAATAACAAAAGAGCAATTAAAACTTTAATGCTTGTCTCATTTTGTTGTTTTTTAGTATTTGCAGTTACTTATTTAATTTGTGCTCCTAAAGAATATTGTGGGCTTGGTTTTGGTGATGATTTATGCTTATTTTTTAAAAATTTAGGCAAAGAAAAAAAAGACCAAATGACATTAGATATGTTTCATGCAAAAAACCCAGAATTTAAGTCCTTTTTGTTGGGTGCTCTTTTAACAACTTGTCTATTAACTAATCAATTAGAAGTTTTTTCTACTTTCTTAATTGCAGCTAAACAACCTAAATATGATTTGTTGTTAAGTTTTGGTCGTGTTTTTCTTTTCAGAATACCTGCCCTTTATTTCTTTAGAAATGTTTGGTTTGGAAATGAAGAAAAAACAAGCATTAAAATAAATAATGCATATGGATTTGCCAATTTCAGTGCTAATTTCATTATGTTAATGTTTATGGTTTTTGTATGTGTTCGTTTTGTATATAAATTAAAAAAGGAAAAGCAACCAAAAAGTTTTAAATAAATTCATAAATTAAAAAAGACTATCAATCGATAGTCTTTTTTGTTATATAAATGACTTGAAAATATTGTAAATATGAAAAAATTTTTTATGTTTTTCATTGAAAAAACTTAAGTTTTTTTAATTTTAACAATATTTTTACATTCAGGAAAGCGACTGCAACCTAAAAAATTACCATAGCGTCCTTTTTTGATGAGTAAAGGAGCGTTGCATAAATTACATTTTTGATCGGTTTGCATAGAAGGATTTGTTTCTACAGAACTTGATTTTTCTTTTAAAGAAACAATATTTTTACATTCAGGAAAGCGACTACAACCTAAAAAAATACCATAGCGTCCTTTTTTGATGAGTAAAAGGGCATTGCATAAATTACATTTTTGATCGGTTTCGATATCTTTTGGTTTTTCTAATTTTTGATCGGCTATTTGATAAAGTTGTTTGAAAGCATCATAAAATTCTTGCAATAATTCTTTATTATTAACTAATCCTGAAGATATTTTATCTAAATTTTCTTCCATTTTGGCAGTATATTTAACATCAATAATTTGTTTGAAAAACAATTCTAAGTTTTTAGCAGTCAAAATTCCTTGTTCGGTAGGAACAAAACGTTTTTCTACTAAATCAACATAAATTCTTTTTTTGAGGGTAAAAATGATTTGAGAGTAAGTAGAAGGCCTTCCAATATTTAGTTTTTCTAAAGTTTTAATCAAAGTGGATTCAGAAAAGCGTGCTGGAGGATTAGTAAATTTTTGTAAATTTTGGATTTCTTGAGGCAAATAAGTTTCATTTAATTTAAAGGAAGGAATAATTTTATCTTTGGTGCCATCTTGCAAAATTTTTTGATAGCCATCAAAAGTTTTTATCAAACCTTCAGTTAAAAAAAGATGGTTTGCAACTTCAAAAAAAACTTGGGTTTTTTGAAATATGGCAGGTGTCATTAAAGAAGCCAAAGTTCTTTGATAAATAAGTTTATAGAGTTTATTTTCGTATTTATCAAGATGAGGGGCTAGGCTTTCAGGCGTTTTGGATAAATCAGTGGGTCTTATAGCTTCGTGAGCGTCTTGCGACTGAGCTTTTTTATTGGTTTTGTAAGTACCTAAATATTCTTTGCCATATTGTGTTTTAATTAATTTTTGAGCATCTTTAACAAAGCTGTCTGCAAGTCTTTGCGAATCTGTTCTCATATAAGTAATTAACCCTATAGATTCACCTAAAATATCAACTCCTTCATAAAGTTTTTGAGCAACTCTCATAACTTGATTAGAAGTTATATTTAGGCTGTTGATGGCTTCTTGTTGCAGGGTAGATGTAATAAAGGGTGGTTTGGGTGATTGTTTGGCTTCTTTTTGTTTTAATTCTTTAACTAAAAAGGGTTTATCTGTGATTTGTTGGACAATTTTAAAAGCTTCTTTGGCTTTGGTTTTGCCTTTGTAAGGATTTTGGTATTCTGCTTGAAAATCTTTAAAAAAAGCAGTAATAATATAGTATTCTTCAGGGACAAAAGCTTTTATTTTTTCTTCTAAATCAACAATTAATTTAAGGGCAACTGATTGCACTCTTCCTGCTGATTGTGATTTGAGTCTCCTTACCAAACGCGACAGTTTAAACCCAATAATACGGTCTAGCATTCTGCGAGTTTCTTGTGAAAACACTAATAGTTCATCGATTTTGCGAGGTTGTTGCAAAGCTTTTAAGACTGCTTCTTTGGTAATTTCTCGAAAAACAATTCTATTAGTTTTTTGGGGGTCTAAATTAAGAATTTGTGATAAATGCCAAGCAATTGCTTCTCCTTCGCGATCAGGATCGGTTGCTAATAGCACTTCTTTGCCTTTAGTTTTTTGGATAAGAGTTTCTACGATATTGTCTTTTTCTTTGATAATGCTGTATTTAGGAATAAATCCTTTTTCGATGTCAATTCCCATTCTGTCTTTGCCTTTTAGCGACAAATCTCTAATATGACCTTTGGAAGATAAAATTAAAAATTCGTCATTTAAAAAACGGCTTAAAGTTTTGGTTTTAGCAGGAGATTCTACTATAATAACTTTTGATTTCATTTTTTGGGCTCCCTCAATTAAAAGATATGGTTAGTTTGGGTAATTAATTGTTTTGCGTTTCTATTTTTTGGTTTGGTGGTTGGTTGGGTTTTAGAAAAGTTTTTCAAAGAGAGATAAAACATCTAAGTCAAAATTTAATTTCCCTAAGTTACCTTGCCTTATTTCTTGCAATAACATTTGATAAACTCTAGATTGATCAACTTTTTGATTTTTAGTATAAATATTTCTTTTTTGTCCGATAATATCAACTAAATTAGGGTTAGATAAATCATTTTGGTCTAAATTGAAGCGTTTTTGCAAATTGGTACCATAATGTTTTATAAGATAGCAAAGTGCGTGAATTCCTAATTTTTCTAAAGGTAAAATGGAATCTTTAAAGCAGCCTGCAAGTGCTAATGCCAAACTTATGCGAGGATCAGAAAAATTGTGCCACAAAACTCCTGGAGTATCCAAAAACTGGATATTGGGTTTAGCAATGTCAATCCATTGAATGCGTTTGGTAGTGCCTGCTAAATTAGCTGTTTTTAAAACTTTTTTTTGGGCAAAACTGTTAATTAAAGTTGATTTGCCAACATTGGGAGTTCCTACAATCATAGCTTTAATGTTGGGAGTTTGGGTTGCTATTCTTCTAGATTTAAAAAGGGGATTTTTGGCTTTGATTGTTGTTAAAGCTTTTTGATATATTTCTTGAAGTTTAGGGGATTTGATAGCATCAATTGTTAAAACAGGAATTTGTTTTTTGTGATAATTAGCGATAAAATTATTGATTTTACAAGGATCAGTTAAAGAAAATTTATTTAGCAAAATAAGGAGGGGTTTTTGGCGTTGGTTAATTAAAGAAAAAATTTGAGAATTGAGGCTTGAAAGAGGAATTCTTG